>JBLHRT010000091.1:0-9749 GCA_047626255.1 Candidatus Azotimanducaceae bacterium | reverse complement strand
GTTAGCCGTGGAGAAGTTGGGTTTCGCCTCGCCTCAGGATGCTATTGGTGAGGTTTTCTATAATTTCCCTGAGCCTAACGATGAGGGTGATGTTGAGCCCCTGACTCATACCATCGTGGGTGTGGTGCCAGCGCTCAATTTCCAGGGTTTTCATAACACGATTAAACCTATGATGTATTTCGGGGATCGCGAGTATTTCCGTATCGCGTCGGTACGTATCAAGCCGGGTGACATGGCAGGGACGATTAATGCCATTGAGCGTGTTTGGGGGGAAGTGATCCCTGACTACCCCATCCAGGGGAAGTTTCTGAACGAAACATTCGGTGACACTTTCTCTATTTTCCGCGACATTTCGAGAGTCATGGCGAGTTTCGCGTTTCTCGCCACGGCGTTGTCGATGATGGGCCTGTTTGGCGTTGCTGCCTTTATGGCGGCCCAGCGAACCCGTGAGATTGGCATCCGCAAGGTTATGGGCGCCAGCATCCCACAAATTATCAAGCTGTTGATCTGGCAGTTTTCTAAGCCAGTGATTTGGGGGCTATTGTTTGCGCTACCACTGACGTACCTGGCCTCAGGCTATTACCTAGAATCCTTTGCTGACCGGGTCGCCTATCGTGAAGTGTTGATTTTGATTGCGGGTAGCTTATCGGTGGTCTTCGCCTGGGCAATTGTTGCGGTGCATGCCATACGCATCGCCCGTCTAAACCCCATTCACGCCTTACGATACGAGTAGCCGCCCCTTTGAACTGACCTCTGTACATTTGTCAAATCCCACACGGAGCATCCCATGGCCAATACTGATACTTCCCCATTGCGACAAGCCTTAACCATGCTAAGCGGCGTCGCGGTCATCAGTATGATCGTCGCTAGCTTGTCGGTCATGGATGGGGGTACTGGACGAGGCATGGGTTGGTCGTTAGAGTCTTGCCGATCCGTTGAGCTTGTTGATGGGCAGGCAAAACTCCAGCCTTCTGACGTAGTCGCCTTGATCGAGTGTACAGCGGGGCGACAGTGTTCGACGCAAGCTAAACCGCACGTTGTTGTCAACAGAGCACCTTGGTTTCCATTATAAACCTGGTGGTTAATGTTGTTACTCTGACCCCGCTGCTCCGGCACCCAAAGAATGTCAAGGATTACAGGCGCTGACCTCTGTGATCAGCTCACGGCCAAACCGTGGTTATTGAGATCGACGGTCCCAGCGACACCAAGGCCTTGCGGATCCAGCGCCTCACCATCGTACTGCCCCATCGTGCTGACCCTCTGTGTCATGTTGTGTCGTCGTGAGGCTTCCTAAGTGTAAGGGCTCATTCCACTAAGGCGCCTAAGATACTGTTTTTATGAGCAATTGCATTTTTGGCACGAATATCGCTCTCTAATCTAGTACTAATACCGTACGTTTCGCGAGGCTGCCAGGGATGACCAGTAAGAATGATTGCATGATTGATGAGCGAGCCCAATACAGTCGTCGCCATACCCGGTCCGCGGCCAGTGGATTCGTGGTTGCGCAAGTATTGAATGCGGAAGATCCGCAACTTATTGGTCATACCTTTCACTCGAGTATTGTCGAGGTATCACCTTGCGGCATGCGCTTAATCACAGCCATTCCCCTAGAGAATTGCACCTTGGATTTGTTCGTGAAAATCAACGGTCTGCCACGAACGATGTTGATCAAGACCGAGGTGCGTTGGGTGAGCCTTGAAGCGTCGGGTGTTTATCACATTGGTGCCGAAATTTGTGATACTCCTGCATTAGACATCCAAGCGTGGTGCGACTTTCAGCGCGACCTAGAGCAGTAGAACACTAGAGCACTAACGCTGTTAAAGCACGCATCTGTACCTCCACGCCGCCACTGTGTAGTATGGCCGGCATGTTAAATGTGAGGAGGCCGTCATGTCCAAGACAACAGTCGTAACAGCAGCAACCACGCCGAAAGTCGTGGATGTCTATATAAATGGTGGTTTTCGGCAGAGTGCTGCCACAGAGACCATCGATGTCACCAATCCAGCGACCCAGGCAGTGATTGCCCGGGCGCCCATGACGACGATGTCTGAGGTTGATGAAGCGGTAGCGGCTGCTCAGGCCGCATTTCTGTTGTGGCGCCGGGTGCCGGCGTCAGAGCGGGCACGCATTATGATGAAGTATCAGATGCTACTGAAAGACAAGCATGATGAGATCGCCGAGATCCTCGCTCATGAAACAGGTAAAACCTTTGCTGACGCCCAGGGAGATGTCTGGCGCGGAATTGAGGTCGTCGAGCAAGCCTGTAATGTGCCTGCCATGATGATGGGTGAGACGTCTGAGAATGTCGCCCGCGGCATCGATACTTATAGTCTGATTCAACCGCTGGGCGTTTGTGTCGGCATCACGCCGTTTAACTTTCCTGCCATGATTCCTATGTGGATGTTCCCCATGGCCGTAGCCTGCGGTAACACCTTCGTGCTTAAGCCCTCCGAGCAGGACCCCATGACGCCAAACCGACTGGTAGAGCTGTTTTATGAGGCGGGTTTCCCACGAGATTTAGTGCAGGTTGTACATGGTGGACGTGAACAGGTTGATGCGTTGATTACCCACGCCGATACCCGCGCGATTTCCTTTGTCGGCTCTGTGCCTGTCGGTCAGCATGTCTATCGTCTCGGCACAGACCACTTGAAGCGAGTCCAGTGCATGGCAGGCGCCAAGAACCACATGGTGATTATGCCAGATGCCAACAGGGCGCAAGTTGTTAGCGCGCTGGTAGGCTCGTCAGTGGGAGCGGCAGGTCAGCGATGTATGGCCATTAGTGTCGCTGTGTTTGTCGGTGATGCCGTGAATATGATTGAAGACGTGCGGGTGGCTATGGCTGATGTTAAGCCCGGCGCCTGGAATGATGATGAGGCAGGTTATGGCCCACAGATAAGTCCTCAGGCGAAACAACGGATTCTGGGTTATATCGAAAATGGTAAGGACGAGGGCGCCAACTGCCTGCTCGACGGTAGCGACTGCACTGTTGAAGGTTTGCCTGATGGTAACTTCGTGGGCCCAACGCTGTTTAGCGATGTCAGCCGTGATATGACGATCTATAAAGAAGAAATATTTGGCCCGGTACTGGTGACGATGCCCGCCGTATCTCTGGACGAAGCGATTCAGATCATCAATGAAAATCCCTACGGTAATGGCGTCTCGATCTTCACCTCCAGTGGCGGCGCGGCGCGCAAATTCCAGAGTGAAATCGAGGTGGGCCAAGTGGGTATCAACATTCCTATCCCTGTGCCATTGCCGTTCTTTTCGTTCACGGGCTGGAAGAATTCGTTCTATGGCGACCATCATGCCTATGGCAAGCAGGCGATACGTTTCTACACAGAAACCAAGACCATCACGGCACGCTGGTTTGATGATGACGCCGTGGTGTCATCCAACATGACCATTACCCTGAAATAGTCGAGTTCGTTCATGAACTTTGATCTCACCGATGACCAGCTGGCATACCAGCAGGCGGCGCGGGCCTTTTCTGACAAGGCCATGGCGCCGTATGCAGCGGCTTGGGACGAAGGCAAGGTGTTTCCCAAGGCTGTCATTGCCAGCGCTGGAGAGATGGGATTCTGCGGTCTGTATTGTCCTGAGTCTGTGGGTGGTCTGGGACTACCGCGGCTCGACTCATCGATTATTCTCGAGCAGCTGGCTATGGGTTGCACGTCGACCACGGCGTTTATCTCAATCCATAATATGGCCACCTGGATGATTGCCGAGTTTGGTAGTGAACTGACCGTCGAGACGTTCTGCCCCGACCTGATCCGTGGCTCGCGTCTCGCGAGCTATTGCCTGACGGAAGCCGGTGCAGGCTCTGATGCCGGCTCACTGCGCACACGAGCTGAGCAAGACGGTGATCACTACGTGGTGAATGGCGCCAAGATGTTTATCTCTGGTGCCGGTGAAACAGACGTGTTGGTCGTTATGGTGCGTACCGCAGACACCGGCTCAAAGGGCATAAGCTGCCTGGTGATAGCCGCCGATACGCCAGGTGTCAGCTACGGTAGTGACCTACAAAAAATGGGTTGGCATAGTCAGCCCACCCGTGAAATTATCTTTGACCAGGTGCGTGTGCCAATGGCCAATCGCTTGGGTAAAGAGGGCGACGGTTTCAAGATCGCCATGAAGGGACTTGATGGTGGCCGCATCAATATCGCGACCTGCTCCATCGGTACGGCTCAGGCGGCGGTTAATCGCAGTCAAGCGTATATGCTCGAGCGGCAACAGTTCGGCGCACCCTTGGCGAGTTTTCAGGCCTTGCAGTTTAAGCTGGCTGATATGGTGACCGAGCTGGTGGCAGCCCGGCAAATGGTGCGTCTGGCGGCATTCAAAGTAGATCAAGCCGATTCTCAGGCCGGCGTTTATTCAGCCATGGCAAAGCGCTTTGCAACGGATGTGGGCTTCGAGGTGTGTAACCAGGCCCTGCAAATTCATGGTGGCTATGGTTATATGCAGGAATACCCGCTAGAACGTTATATGCGCGACACCCGGGTTCACCAGATACTGGAAGGCACCAACGAGATCATGCGCCTGATTGTTTCTAGGCACCTGCTAACCCAGGCAGATGTTGAAGGTGTTCAATAGCGCGTCACCCGCCTCAAACCAATAATGAGAGAGACCCTATGACAGACAAGCTGCTCGTTGAGATCAAGGGCCATACCGCGCTGATCACCATTAATAACCCCGCCGCCAATACCTGGGACACAGAGAATTTAACAGCTCTGCGTGATCTGATCGGCGAGTTGAACGTTAACGATAAAATCTATTCCTTGGTGATTACAGGTGCGGGTGAGAAGTTCTTTTCTGCTGGCGCCGATCTAAAAATGTTCGCCTCAGGTGATCCAAAAGTGGCACGCGATTTGGCGAATAAGTTTGGTGCGGCCTTTGAAGCGCTAGCGAATTTTCGTGGTGTCTCCATCGCTGCGATCAACGGCTATGCTATGGGCGGTGGGCTGGAGTGTGCTATGGCTTGTGACATTCGCATTGCTGAGGCCCAAGCAGTTATGGCACTACCGGAGGCAACCGTGGGCTTGCTACCTGCCGGGCTGGGCACTCAGCACCTTTCTTGGATCGTCGGCGAGGGTTGGGCCAAGCGGATGATATTGTGTGGTGAGAGAGTTGATGCGACCACGGCAGCACGCATAGGACTGGTGGAAGAAGTGGTTGATAAAGGCGAGTCGTTGGCTGCTGCGCTGGCCATGGCAGCTAAGGTAGAGGCGCAAAGCCCCACTAGCGTGAGTGCCTGCAAGCGTCTGATTCAGGCCGCACGCTCTGGCAATATGACCGACGCCTACGAGGCCGAACGCGACGCCTTTGTGAATCTCTTTGGTACTCAGGATCAGGCCGAAGGCGTGAATGCCTTTTTAGAGAAGCGTAAACCTCAATGGAAGAATAGCTAACTGATGGCTGCTCCCGTACTGTTTGATCTGGTGCCGACTCAGCAAGGTCGCACCCTGGGCGTGGTCACACTGAATGCGCCAGCGACACTCAATAGTTTGAGTTTGGAGATGATTGATCTGCTGACGCCGCAACTCCTGGCTTGGCGTGATGATGACGATGTTGTCATGGTGATTTTTCAGAGTGTCAGTGACAAGGCATTTTGCGCCGGCGGTGATATTCAGGCGCTGTATCAGTCCATGCTGGATCATCCCGGTGGCCCGAATCCTTACGCCGAGTCTTTTTTTGAACGTGAGTATCAATTGGACTATCTTATTCACACCTATCCAAAGCCAACCCTAGTATGGGGGCATGGTATTGTTATGGGAGGTGGTCTGGGTATTCTTGGCGGCTGTAGCCACCGCATTGGTACGCCCACCACTCGTATAGCGCTACCCGAGATTACTATTGGCTTGTTTCCCGATGCAGGTGCGACCTGGTTTCTGGGGCGCATGCCAGCTCACTGGGCCTATTTTATTGCGTGGACCGCCTGCCAGCTTAATGCCCAAGATGGTAAGTACGTGGGTCTGATTGACTATCTAATACCCATAGAGCAGCAGCCAACGGTACTTGAGCAGCTAACGATTGCCAACTGGCGATCAGACGCTGAGGCCAACAAGCAGCAACTTGGCGAGATGCTAGGTTCCTTTGAGATCTCGTCGGACAATTTTCCAGTGTCGCAGTTAATGAGTCATGAAGTGCGAGTTACGTCGCTAATGGCTGATGTGCTGGCAACGGAGCATCCAGCCGCAGCGTGTGCCCGTGCGCTGAAGAATGTCAGTTTGGAGAACCCAACCGATAAATTTCTAGCGCGCGCCGCCAGCAGTATCAACAGTGGCTCGCCAAGCACCGCGCACATTATCTACGAGCAAATCCAGCGCGCGCCCGATCTGTCGTTGGCGCAAGCCTTCCAGATGGAGCTCGTGATTGCGGTGCAATGCAGCCGTCATCCCGACTTCGCCGAGGGTGTACGTGCGCTGTTGATCGACAAGGATAATCAGCCAGCCTGGCGTTATTCCGATCTTGGGGCCGTTCCGCAGTCTTGGGTTGATGCGCATTTCTCGGCGCCGTGGTCGGTTAATCCATTGATGACTTTGGGTTCTTAACGTTTATGTAACGCTATTCACAGGAGATAGTGATGACAACACTAGGATTTATTGGACTGGGTAATATGGGTGGCCCCATGGCGGCTAACTTGCTCAAGGCTGGCCACACCGTAAAGGTATTTGATCTGGTGCCTGCGGCGTTGGAGAATCTCGCCGAGCAAGGTGCGCTTACTTGCGGCAGTGCCCTGGATGCCACCGTGAATGTCGACGTGCTAATTTCCATGTTGCCAGCATCAGTGCATGTTGAGACGTTGTATCTCGGTGATAAAGGCATATTGCCGCACATCAAAGCGTCGACTCTAGTGATTGATTGCAGCACCATCGCACCGTCGTCTGCCCAGAAGGTCTCTGCGGCAGCTCATGAGCGTGGCATTACGATGCTCGATGCGCCGGTGTCGGGTGGTGTGGGTGGCGCCGTCGGTGGCACGTTGACCTTTATCGTCGGCGGTACCTCGGAAGGTTTGGCGCGGGCTCAACCTCTGCTCGAGGCGATGGGTGAAAATATATTCCATGCGGGAGCGGCTGGCGCTGGTCAAGTGGCGAAAATTTGCAACAATATGTTGTTATCAGTGCTGATGGCTGGCACGGCTGAGGCGCTGCAACTCGGTGTGGATAACGGGCTTGACCCGGCCGTGCTATCAGAGATTATGCGCAAGAGTTCCGGCGGCAATTGGGCGCTAGAAGTTTATAACCCTTATCCGGGAGTTATGCCGGGCGTTCCGGCATCTAAGGAATATGAAGGCGGCTTTTTAGTGGATTTAATGATCAAGGATCTGGGGTTGGCCATGGCGGCGGCGTTAGAGAAGGGTGCGGCGACGCCCATGGGATCACTGGCGCGTAACCTGTACGTCAATCACGGCAAGTCAGGTTTTGGCCAAAAGGATTTCTCGAGCATTCAGGCGGTCTTCAACAAAAAGCCGGTCAAGTAACTACACAACTCGTGCTAAATCAGCGCCGCCTTGGCGGCGCTGATTTCCTCGAGTAACTCGGCGCCTTCTTCTTCAATCCGGTCGATGGCGATGCCCATGTTTTCGAAGGCGTAGATTTTCGACCAATCCATTTTCGCGTAAGGATGCTCTGTGCCGCTGTAAGTATGCAGATTTGCCACCATAACAACGTCAACGTAGTCGACTTTAGGGGCAACTCGGGCGAATTGGTGACACTGGACCGGGACATCAAGCAGTTCCGCCGGAAATTCCCAGGCTTTCAAGATCAGACGTCCCAGGTCTGGGTGCAACTCCTCGCAGACCTTGTCAATCAAGGCTTCGTCCCATTCATGGTCATCAGCCCACGTCAGGATGGGCAGCTTACCAATCTCATGTACCAGGCCCCCGAGGGTCGCTTGGTCAGGGCTGAGTTTGGTGAAGTGACGACACAACACATGGCACAGACTGGCGACCTCGGTGCTGTGCTCCCAGGTCTCACGTAGGCGGTCATCAACGGCCTCGGAGGTTGCTTGGAACAATTGCTCCATGGCGATACCAATGGCCAGGTTGCTCGCGTAATTAATGCCCATGCGGCTGATCGCCATTTGTAGATCTTCGACAACCTGTAGGCCGCGTACCAAGGGACTGTTGGCTACTCTGATGACACGTGCCGTGAGGGCTACATCATTACCAATAATTTTCGCGATACTCTTGGCGTCAGCGTTATCGTTATTGGCTTCTTCCCTCAGTCGGATGGCGACCTCGGGCATCGTCGGAAGCATGAGTTCGTCGCTCGCTATTGCCTCAAGAATTTCGTCACGTATGGCTTCAATTTTTGGATGCATAGGGTTTATGGCTGTCCGGCTCAGAGGTCGAAGGGAATTCAAAAAGAGAGTTTGTTGCTACCACTAGTTATAGCTGACATGCGCTATTGTTCAAGGCGATCAGCCAGCATCGATGGCCGTCTGGTTTAACGGTGCGAGGGTCAGATTCTCCCCACTGCTGAGTTGAAAAAGGGTGTCGGAATCAGCAATTTTTGTCACCGCCAGAAACACTCTTCCTGCACTGGCGACGACCTTGCCCGCTGTGGATCCTGTGGCGGAGAGTATAGGCGTGCCCGGCTGCACTTTTTCAGAAGCTTCAATAGAAACTTGGCCGCGGTGCAGTTTGCGCTTGAGTTGACCTCGATATTGCATGCGGGCAACAATTTCCTGTCCCAGATAGCAGCCTTTCTTGAAACTGATACCGCCCAACGCGTCCAGATTAAGCATTTGCGGGATGTATTCTTCAATGCTGGTGCTATCGAGCCAAACGAAGCCCGCCTCAAGCTCAGCTAGGTGCCATGCGTCTCGTTGGATTTGGTCGTGTGTTATCGAAAAATCTTGCGTCGACCAGTATTCCTGCCGCTCGCCGGCGGCGTCTACATCGATGACAAGAGCTGTCGCAAGATCTGCCACAAGAGCGTCGTCAGTCGCATTAGCTGTGCTTGTACGGCCATAGCAATGATAGGTTGTCGAGGCATCAAGCAACTCAGCCTTGGAAAAAACGATATATTTTTTCAGAAAGCTGATCGTGGGTTCGATCAGGCTGTGGTGCATACGCAACAGGAAGCCTGTTTCAATGGCCGCGATGCGATAATTGGCCAGCATTCGCCCCTGAATATTGCAGGTGGCGCCGATACCGGGGCTGTCAGGAACCACGGTGGCGAGATCACAGGTGGTATAACCTTGGAGGAATTTCAGGGCATCGCGGCCGGTAATCGCCAGGAAGCCAAACTGAGGTAGGTGGATCACATTAGTCATGGCATCTATTCTACATCCTTGCCCGTAACAAGCGGTATAATTTTCCTAAATCCATCGAAACTTGATCTTATGACAGAAAACCTAGAATACAATCGTATGCGCTGGCGCAGTCGACGTGGCCTGTTGGAGCTTGATCTGCTGTTACTGCCATTTTTTGACGAGATGTACCTGAGCATTGATGCAGACATGCAGCTCAACTTTCAGAAGCTGTTGGAGCAGGAGGACCCTGATCTGCTTGAGTGGTTCAGCCAGAAGTCTCGGTCTGAGGATGCGGGTATGGCGGCGCTGGTGGACTTTATGCTCGCCCGGGTGCAGCCGCCAGCAGATCCAAAAGCCTAGGCTGGCCGAGTGTTGGCACGAAATGGCATAACATGACATCACCACTGGTGACCCAGCAGTTACTTATCCACTGTCGGGCGTCGTGGTGGTATATCGGCCTCAGTTGTGGCTTGCACTTGGCCGCAATATTGAGC
>JBLHRT010000090.1:0-9771 GCA_047626255.1 Candidatus Azotimanducaceae bacterium | reverse complement strand
CCTCCATCAGTACCACGTAGTACCACTGGTTAGCACCTTCCTGCTCCTCACGGCCACGCTGGATATCAGTAAATTTAGCCTTACCATCTTCCAACATGACGCCTTCGCGCAAATTTTGCATCATCTCGTCGGTCACATCTCCGAGCACGCGCACCGCGTATTCGCGATCAATCTTGGCCGAGGGGTGCATAAGTCGATTAGCTAGATTGCCATCCGTGGTGAATAGCAACAGACCACTGGTGGAATAATCCAGCCGACCTACCGCGATCCAACGCTGCTTCGACAGTTTCGGCAACTGATCAAATACCGATTTGCGGCCATCAGGATCCTTACGCGAACATATCTCGTTAGCAGGCTTGTTATATAGCAGGTACCTATGCCGTACCGGCTTACGCACTACCGGTTTGCCATTGACCTCAAGCCTGTCTTCTTCACCCACCCGATCGCCCAACTTGGCGACCCGGCCGTTGACACTGACCCGCCCATCCTTGATCCATTCTTCAAGCCCACGGCGGCTACCGAGACCCATATTGGCCAGCACCTTTTGTAGCTTTTCTGTGACTGGACTCTCAATCATGCCATGCGCCCGTCTGTATCGTCTGTTTCATCAGTAGTATCGTCTGTGTCTGTATCTGTGTCTGTATCTGTATCTGTGTCTGTATCTGTATTTGTATCTGTGTCTGTATCTGTTGCGTCTAGCGGGGCTTCATCACCTTCAAGTTCATCTTCTACCGGCGGTCGCATGACATTCTTGATGTTTTCCTGAATCTCATTAACTCGCTCGATCACTTCCTCTAGTGAGGCATCCTCAGCGGCCGCATCTTCACTGTCCTGTTCAGGGGTCAGCTCGATGGTTCGCGCCTCAACAATCTCGTCTTTAAGATCTAACTCTTCATTGATCTTATCAAGATCCTTAATAGCAGACAGTGTTGGTAAATCGTTCAAGCTACTGAGATCAAAATAATTCAGGAAAGTGCGTGTTGTCGCATAGATCGCCGGCCGACCCGGCACATCGCGATGACCCACGACCCTAACCCACTCTCGCTCAAGTAGGGATCGCATAATGTTAGTACTCACGGTGACGCCGCGAATCTCCTCAATATCACCCCGAGTAATCGGTTGCTTGTACGCGATCAACGCCAGCGTCTCAAGCAGAGCGCGCGTGTAACGAGCCGGACGCTCTTCCCAGAGCCGCGACACCCATTGCCCGTAGTCACTGCGCACCTGAAAGCGATACCCACTGGCCACCCGCTTGAGCTCAAAGCCGCGCCCATCACAATCCGCGGTAATCTGCTCGAGCACCGACAGAACTTCGGCCTTCTCCGGGGCGTCAACTTCAAACAGCGCGATCATCGAATCAATGGCAAGCGGCTGGTCGGCCGCCATAATAGCGCCTTCAATAATTTGTTTTAACTGGGGAATTCCACTCATACTGGTCGCTATCTACTCAATGTAGGTATCTTAGGCCCGGAACATGTCGTCTGCTGGACTGCTCGCGGGTTCATTGTTGGTCTACTCATCAAACAGCTCTTCATCAAATATCTGCTCACCCACCAAGACATCTTCACTCGGCGTCCTGGCTTTGACATGAATCGGGGCAAACGCCTCGGTCTGAATAATTTCAAGCAATGACTCCTTGATCAACTCCATCACCGCCAGAAACGTCACCACTACGCCACCTCTGCCTTCCTCCGCATCAAACAGGGCAGAAAATGCCACAAACTGATCTCCAGCCTGATGTACCTGGTCGAGAATGGCACTCATCCGCTCCCGGGTCGACAAGGTTTCAGAGGCTATACGGTGGCTGGTAAAATTCTCCGCCCGCTTAAGTACCTTGGCGAGCGCCAACAACATCTCGCGCAAATCAACCTCTGGCTGGGCTTTCTCCCGCTCAACCACGGGGGCATCGATCGAGGCGACCCAAAAATCCCGATGCATACGCCGCAGATCATCGATATCCATCGCCGCTTGCTTGAAACGCTCATACTCTTGCAGGCGCCGAATCAACTCAGCTCGCGGGTCATCTTCCTCGGCCTCAGCATCGGGCTGACGTGGCAACAGCATGCGTGACTTTATCTCTGCTAGGACCGCGGCCATCACCAGGTATTCCGCCGCCAACTCAAACTGCGTACCGCTCATCAGGCCGATATAGTCCATATACTGGCGCGTAATCTCTGCCACCTTGATATCAAGAATATCCAGGTTCTGACGCTTAATAAGATACAGCAGCAGGTCTAACGGACCCTCGAAGGCCTCCAAAAATACCTCAAGAGCGTCGGGCGGTATGTACAGGTCCATGGGCATGTTGGTCATGGGCTTACCATCAACCATGGCAAACGGCATTTCCGACTGCTGCGCAGCCGCCGTAGGCGCTTGTTGTGTCCCTTCTACGCTTGTCGTCTCTATCATGGGCGTCGCCTAGCGATAATCGAGCCCCATGGCCGCCCGCACATCCTCAAGGGTAGCCTTGGCGATAGTCCGAGCCTTTTCGCAGCCTTCCGCGACAATTGATTTGACCAGATCCGGACTCTCTTCATACTGGCGAGCCCGCTGGCGCATCGGCTTTTGCTCCTCCAACACGGCATCAATCAATGGCCGCTTGCAATCGATGCAACCAATGCCCGCCGTCGTGCAGCCTTCACGTACCCAGCCGCGCGTTGCCTCATCTGAGTAAATTTCGTGCAACTTGAACACCGGGCACTTATCCGGATCACCGGGATCTGTGCGTCTAACTCGCGCCGGGTCGGTGGTCATGGTTTTGATTTTTTGCTGAACACTATCCTGATCTTCTCTCAAGGAGATCGTGTTGCCGTAAGACTTTGACATCTTCTGGCCGTCAAGGCCGGGCATCACGGAAGCCTCGGTCAACAATGCCTGAGGCTCGGGCAGAATCACTTTGCCCCCACCTTCCAAGTAGCCATACAGCCGATCACGATCGCCTAATGAAATATTACTCTGCTCACGCAGAATGGCCTGAGCTTTCTCTAAAGAGTCTTGACTGCCCTTCTGCAAAAACTCTTTCCGCAACTCGCGATAAATCCCGCCGCTCTTGCGTCCCAACTTGCGGATCGCTTCCTCGGCAAGCTGCTCAAAACCCGCCTCCTTGCCATAAATGTGATTGAAACGCCGGGCAATTTCACGGGTCATCTCCACATGAGGCACCTGGTCTGCACCCACCGGTACATGACCGGCTTTGTAAATCAGGATATCGGCGCTCTGCAATAGCGGATAGCCAAGAAACCCGTAGGTCGCCAAATCGCGCTCCTTCATCCGTGCTTGCTGATCCTTGTAAGACGGCACTCTCTCCAGCCAACTCAAGGGCGTGATCATGGAAAGAAGTAAGTGTAACTCCGCATGCTCAGGTACTTTTGACTGAATGAATAACGCTGCAGATCCCGGATTAATGCCCGCTGCTAACCAGTCAATGACCATTGTCCAGACGCTGTCTTCGATAACACTCGGGTCTTCATAGTGGGTCGTGAGAGCATGCCAGTCAGCAACAAAAAACATGCACTCGTATTCATGCTGCAACCGTACCCAGTTTTTCAGCACACCATGGTAATGGCCCAAATGGAGTCGACCTGTGGGACGCATGCCAGACAGCACGCGCTTTTGAGATTCATGCAAACTCAAGATTTCACCTGGAAGTTATTGACGATAGTTGCGTGACCCGGACGCTGGGCGCACCGTTACAGAGCCGAGAATTGAGCCGGATATTATTCAACGGCTCAACAAAGACCCAGAGCTCAGATCTCCCGTATCGCTCATTGTATATGAATCGGGCATAGGATGTCTGTACCTGCCACACCCGTCACCAGGGCGACTCTGTGGCTTAGCTCCCAAACAGTGAGAGATCGCCGCGGCCCTCGCGCAAGATCACCGGCTGGTCGTCTTCCAGACCAATCACGCTGGTACTCTCCACGCCACAAAAACCGCCGTCAATGATCAGATCGACCTGTTTTTCTAACAGATCTCGCATCTCCAGTGGGTCTGTCAGCGGCGACTCATGTCCAGGCAAAATCAGGCTCGAACTCATGATAGGCTCACCCAATTCACTCAACAGTGCGCTGCAGATGGCATTATCAGGAACACGCAGGCCAATGGTCTTGCGTTTCGGATTAACCAGCCGCCGGGGAACTTCTTTGGTCGCTTGCAGAACAAACGTATAGGGGCCGGGCGTTGCAGCCTTGAGCAGCCGATACGCGCTGTTGCTGACCCGCGCATAAATCCCCAGGTCAGACAAATCTCGACAGACCAAGCTAAAATTGTGATCGTCGTCAAGACGTCGGATCTGACGAATACGCTGCAACGCTTGCTTGTCACCGATGTGGCAACCCAGTGCATAGGCAGAATCCGTGGGGTAAATGATGACCCCACCCTGGCGAACGATATCAACAGCCTGGCGAATCAGGCGAGCCTGAGGATTATCGGGGTGGATACTGAAAAATTGACTCATTACTCTCGCCTGACCTAATTAACGGTAGAGTTGCGACCAAACCTGCCCTGAATCGCTACCCATGATGTTGTCGCCTGATCAACGACTATGCGCCAAACGCATATTAATACTTTCAAGCACGTTTGCACCGATTTAATATCAGTCGCAAAATGAACTATGATAGTCCGCACAACCTTTAGCCCGGCGACTGCCGGACAGGAATTATGAAACAGTTTATTGAGTTTGTGCCGGTCGCCCTATTTGCTGCTGTATTCTTCTACAGCCGCGACATTTACCTGAGCACTATGGTGTTGATGGTCGGTATTGCCGCCCAGGTCGCATTTGAGTATCTGACGAGCGGGCGCATTGAAAAGAAAACCCAGATCATTTTCTGGATAAGCATGCTGTTCGGCGGCGCTACCTTGTTGTTCCGTAACGAGCTTTTTATCCAGTGGAAGCCCACCATCGTCAATTGGCTGTTCGCAGCCACCCTGCTGGCCAGCCAGCTATTTGGTCGTGAAAACCTGCTCAAGAAAATGCTCGGCGCGCAAATGCACCTGCCCGCGCACGTCTGGCAACGTTTGAATTTGGGTTGGAGCCTAGGCTTCTTTATCGCTGGCGCACTTAACTTAGTAGTCGCTTTCAACTTTACCCTCGACTTTTGGGTCAGCTACAAGCTGATTGGCGGCTTCGCTATTACCCTGAGCTATATTGTTCTGACAATCGCCTACCTAGCCAAGGGCGGCTATTTACAAGAGCCTCAGCCCCTAAGCGATGACAATAACGTCGATGACAATAACGTCGATAACAACAGCATCGACACTAACCACTAGCATCTATTTAACAGCAGGAAGTCCGCTCATGTTCTACGCCATCATCAGCACTGATGTTGACAACAGTTTGCCACAGCGGCAGGCATCTCGCCCGGCGCACCTGCTGCGCCTTGAGCAACTGGCAGCAGCGGGTCGACTGCTCATTGCCGGGCCCCATCCGGCCATCGACAACGACGACCCGGGCGCCGCCGGCTTCACCGGCAGCTTGGTGGTGGCCGAATTCCCTTCACAAGAGGCAGCCCAGGACTGGGCTGATACAGATCCCTATCAAGCAATTGGCGTTTATGCCCACGTTATCGTCAAACCATTCAAGAAGGTGCTCCCCTGAAAACCTTAAAACTGTTGCCCGTTTTTGCCTCCACGGCACTGCTCACCAGCACTCTGGTCACCAGTATTCTGGCCGTAGCAGAGACCGTGTATATTCGTGATGACCTGTACGTGCCGCTCCGGGGAGGACAAACCAGCGGGCATCGTATTCTGCATAAAGGTCTACGCAGCGGCACACCTATGGAGCACCTAGAGGAAAACCCGGAAACGGGCTACACCCATGTGCGCCTGGAAGGTGGCATGGAGGGTTGGCTGCAAACACAGTACATTATCGATCAACCCATCGCCCGCGACCTGCTCGAGAAAGCCACGTCGCGGCTCGCCAAGGTTGAACAGGATGATAAAGAGAATAAGACGCGACTTAGAGCACTGGAAGCTGAGCGGGCAATGCTGTTCACTCAGGACCAAAACCTGAATGATGAAAACCAGGCCTTGCAGTCAGAATTACAACGAATCAACGACCTTGCTGCTAACGTGCTCAACATCGAAGACAAAAATCAGTTATTGCAGACAGAGCAATCTGAGTTAAAGGGGCAGATTGAAGAATTGTTGCTGGAAAGCGAGGAGCTCAAGGATGACAGTAGTAGAGCCTGGTTTCTGCGGGGCGCCGGCACTATTCTGATCGGACTATTATTCGGCTTCATCGTCGCGCGCCGAATCTACCATCGCCAAGCTGCCAGCGGTTGGGTCTGATAGATGACAAGCCTTAGCATTAACCTGAACAAGGTCGCACTGATCCGCAATTCCCGAGACACCACAATACCGAGTGTGGTGGAGGCCGCGCGCACCTGTATCGCCGCCGGCGCCAATGGTATTACCGTGCACCCGCGTCCTGACATGCGACATATACGGGCCACGGATGTCACCGACCTGGCTGCTCTGCTGGCGACACCTGCCTTTGCTGAGATCGAGTTCAATATCGAAGGTAATCCCTTCGCCGGCCCAGAAGACAATGGCTTCCCGGGCTTTATGGCACTGGTGGAGCAGACCATGCCCGCCCAGTGCACCCTGGTACCTGACAACCCCGTGCAGTTAACGTCTGATCATGGCTGGGATCTTTCCGGTGACAATGCCCCCTTGGCCGCTGTCATAGACTCATTGAAGGAGCTAGGTATCCGCGTCAGCTTGTTTATGGACCCTGTCGACGCCCAGATCAAAGAGGCTGCGCGCCTAGGCGCCGACCGCATTGAGTTCTATACGGGTCCTTATGCAGACGCTTATGGCGCTCATCAGGCCATTCTGGCCCGCTTCGTTGAGGCTGCCACGTTCGCACGCGACTTGGGCTTGGGGATCAATGCTGGCCATGACTTGAACCAAGAGAACCTCGGCGAGTTTTGCTTAGCCGTGGTGCCCGTCGACGAAGTTTCCATTGGCCACGCCTTAATCACAGATGCTCTTTGGAGCGGATTAGACCCAACGGTGAGAAGATACAAGGCTATTCTGGAAAATCCCGGCTAGTTCACATACTATTCGCCGCTCCTTTACGGGGCATGCTGATAGTGAAGGAACGGTTACTGATAACTGTCACCTTTGACTCACTACAAAACATGCCTGTTTACACTCACCCAATCATCAAAATGGACATCATGAATCCTATTCTTAAAAACATCATCCTCAGCCTGATCATCGGCAGCATTGCTTACTTTATCTCTCAGATTTTCAGCGGATCAGTACATGTCCCTACCGAGCCTGAATTCGGGGTTCTAGCGATCTTTATCCTTGCAGTATTCCTCGGTCGAAGCGTGTTACCAGCAACTAGCTCGAAGCCGACTCGCCGCAATCAAAGCAAACCCGCAGCACGACAAGACAGCAAGCCAGCCAGCCAGGCAAAAAGGAACAGCAACAAAGAGGCTGGCACCGTCAAATGGTTCAATATTAAAAAAGGCTTCGGCTTTATCACTCGCGATGAGGGCGATGACATCTTCGTTCACTATCGCAATATCGAAGGCAATGGCCGCCGTGCTATCAATGAAGGTCAGCGAGTCAAATTCCTTGTTATCGACGGTGATAAAGGTCTGCAGGCAGACGAAGTTGAAGCCGAATAAAGGCAACTTCGTTTCGAGAATGGCTACCTTAGAGAATCGCTATGCACCAAATATTTTTTATCGGCGACCCTGAAGATGTTGCGGAACTCGAGCCGGATGAAAATCCGGCGAATGGCTTTCCCTGCATGTCCAGCCAGCAGTTTCATCGGGATGCTAGGGCCCAGCTGTACGCGCTAATCTGCGGGGGGTTTGTTGCCGATGCGCTGGAGATGGAACTGCTGGATCGTGAAATCAGCGATGAAGGCCCCTACCTGTACCGTCTCGAGAATACGCTAATGGAGACCTTGGCCAACCTTGAGGAAGACCAAGTAGAGAGCTTTGCTGCCCTCTGGCTGGAATGCGAAGAAATCGAGACAATGAATCTTGAGACCAGCGACTTGTTCGACTTTATGTTTTTGTTGGTGCATTTTTGCCGGACCGCTTGCAGCGACGACCTCGGCGTGTATATTTATTCTGATAGCTAGCTTGATGGATTAGCGAACAGCTTACGGGATGATGAACGCGACCGGTCTGCCCTCACATCACTTGTCCATCTCTTTCTTATCACTGCCTTTGCGCACAGAACGGCTGATCCATGAGCAAGCAACAGTTGGTATATTCAACAGATGGTGGCCGTCACTGCCCCGCTTGCGGCGCGGTGATCAAACAGTGCCAATGTCGCAAAGTTACGGCAAACACGCCCACCGATGGCATAGTCCGCCTGCAGCGTCAGGTAAAAGGACGTGGTGGCAAACCCGTAGTATTGATTACAGGCTTACCACTGACTGGCGCCGACTTGAAGGCGCTGGCAAAAAAACTTAAGAACAAGTGTGGCGTTGGCGGCAGTATCGAGGATGGCGTGATCCTGATTCAGGGTGACAAACGCGAATTGCTGATGACCGAACTCACGGCCCTTGGTTATCAAGTGAAAATCAGCGGAGGTTAAGCATGACGCAATCAACAGTAAAGCCACAGGAACAAACACTCATCGACGTCGCGACACTCGCCGCCCGCCTGGGTGACAAAAACTTACGCCTCGTTGATTGCCGCTCATCCCTTCTCGATCCAGCGGCAGGCGCAACCATGTTCTCCCAGGGGCACATCGACGGTGCCCAGTATGCAGACCTGAAACAGACACTGAGCGCCACTGTGATACCCGGTGAGACTGGTCGTCACCCGCTGCCCAGCCCTGAGGTGTTCGTCGAGCAGATACGGCGCTGGGGCATTAGCAGTGATGACTTGGTCGTCGCCTATGACGCTGACACGGGAGCCTTTGCCGCGAGGCTGTGGTGGATGCTGCGCTGGCTTGGGCATACCAATGTGATGGTACTGGATGGCGGGCTGAAGGCGTGGATTGCGGCAGACCAGCCTCTCACTGAGACTGCGATGAACTATCCAGTGTCGGCCTTCGAAGCTCGCCCCACCATAACCCGCCAGGTTTCTGCCGCCGATTTGATCACGCGCATCGCCGATAGCGACAGTGATAACAAAAGCACCATGGCGCAGCACGGGACACTGTTAGACGCCCGCGATCTGCGCCGCTTTAACGGTGAAGCCGAACCCATCGATCCCGTAGCCGGGCATATTCCCGGGGCTATCTGCGCACCTTTCAGTGCTAACATGGCAACATCTGGACGGTTCAAACAGGCTAATGAGCTGGCCGAAAGATTCACGCAACTCGGCATCTCGACAACGGCGTCGGTCACCTGCTATTGCGGCTCAGGCGTGACAGCAACGCATAATATTTTAGCTCTGATACATGCCGGATTTGCCGAGCCGGCCTTGTACCCTGGCTCCTGGAGCGAGTGGATCACTGACCCCGAGCGACCCGTTGCGACCCACTAATATGCCACCAACGACAGAGCCATTGACGAAAAAAAACCCAGAAAGCCAGTATTTGGTGGATCACGCTGAGATACAATGGCGTGACGACACCACGCCTTGGTCGCCGGCATATACGGATATCTACTGGCATCGTCTTGGGGGCCTGGCAGAAAAACAACATGTCTTCATCGAAGCAAATCAGTTGCGTGAGCGCTGGCAAAACTTGCAGCAAAACCACTTCACCGTTGTCGAGACCGGCTTTGGGTTTGGTCTAAACTTCCTGCTTGCAGCGCGCCTCTGGCAACAGGTAGCCCCTAACCAAGCCTGC
>JBLHRT010000089.1:0-9800 GCA_047626255.1 Candidatus Azotimanducaceae bacterium | reverse complement strand
GTGGTGTTCCTCGATTCCACGGGGCGGGCCTATACTCTGGCCGCCCACACACTGCCTTCTGCCCGGGGTCAGGGTGAACCCTTAAGCGGTCGAACCAATCCGCCGTCTGGGGCGCATTTTACGGGCATGATTACGGGAGATCTGGCACAACAGTACTTGTTAGCGAGTGATGCCGGTTATGGCTTTGTTGCAAGCCTGGGTGATTTGCAATCGAAGAATAAGGCGGGTAAGTCGGTGATCAGCGTGCCTGCCGGTGGCGTTGTGCTGCAACCACAGCGGGTCGCGGATATGGCCACCGACTACGTGGCGGCTATCAGCAATGAGGGGCGTCTGTTGATCTTCCCCATCAGTGAGTTGCCTGTTTTGGCGCGCGGTAAGGGGGTCAAAATTATGAATATACCGAAACCCAGGCTCACCGATAGGCTCGAGTATATGGGGCACCTGTTGGTGTTGACACCTAACGACAGTCTGGTGGTTCAGTCAGGTAAGCGCCATATCAGCCTGAAATTTGCTGACCTTGAGCACTATCGTGGAGAACGAGCCCGCCGTGGACTGAAGTTGCCGCGTGGTTTTCAGAAGGTAGACAGTGTCGATTTGCTTAAGGGTAACCCTTAGCGACGACTAACCGCAGGGCGCTGTTTGAGGCGCCTGATAGCGTCTGCAACTAAAAGCGCCCTATCTTATGTTGCAAAAGCTGTCGCGCCTGGTTGTGAATCAGTCGCTGCTGATCGGTATCAAGCCCTTCTACTTCAAAGACTTGGCCGTCAGGGCTCAGGGCGCTTTGGTAAGGTTGGATGACGCAGCGTTTGGATGTGTTGATCTGTTTGAAGACCTGAACGCTGACCAATAGTTTGTTATCGGCCATGGAAGCCAAGTAGCTTGCATGCTTGCGTGCATTACCTGGCGTGTTAACTGCGTCAATGGTGGCATCACTGCCCATATCAAGTGCAACGTTGAGCCTGATAGGCGCATCAATGACGCGAAACATTTCGATTAACAACAGCCCGCTGCAAATCGCTTGATAAATCGCGTCATTGCGGCTGAAGTTAATGACCATATTGTCTCCCTCCAGAGGTGCCAACTCGCCTCCATAAAGTGAAAGCGCCTTAGCAATACGCTGAATATGTTCAGGTAACAGGCGCGCGGGTAACAGTTTTGCCACCATCACGACGTGCGTCGCGACCTGGGCCTCGGCGCCATTGCCGGCGGGCGACTGTGACCGAAGCTCAGCAATTATATGCTCTGTGTCGTCGCTGAGAGCCTGGCTTGGTGGGTGACGTCGCCCGGCTGGCAACGCTATCCACAGATAAATCAAATCACTATAAAACCATACGGTTAGTCCTGTCGCCGCGCCAATGAGCAGATGCAGGCTTAAAATAAGTATCAAGGTATTGAACACCGGCTCATCAATGGCTTGACTGCCAAGACCGATTTGCAGGTACCCGATGCTGGCGCTTTGCCAAGTAATATCCCGGGTGAACATACGCGCCGAATCAGTGCTTGGGGCCCGACCAGCCTGTGCTAGCAAGCGATTGTCGGCACTGTAGATAGAGGCGAAGTCAAAATTACCCTGCGCCACTAGCTGATTCAACACGACATTCAGGCTCAGGATGTCTTCATTGACAAGATAGTCTTTCAGGGATTGGGATAGCTGATCGGCAACAGAGTTGCCGAAGTGCTGTCCCTGGCGATCCAGAGACATCTGCATATGTTGGGTTGTTAGCCAGATGCTCGCCAGCGCGCTGAGCAAAACTGGCAGCAGGACAAGTAAGGTGGCTCTAGACTTTCTGCGATTCATGAGAGACCGGCTGCAGCTGAACGAATCACGTGGAGTATAACGCAATGTCGGAAGAGAGATTTCGCTTTGTTTTGTATTTCGATAGATGAAGCACGATAATGGCCTCGATTTAGTAGCCATGGACAAGACTGTGACCGAGCTCGTGCTCATTAATATATCCGGTGAAGACAAGCCCGGCGTAACTGCAGCGATCACTGAGCTGCTGGCACAGTTTGATGTGGATGTCCTAGACGTCGGCCAGGCTGTTATTCACAACCACTTATCGTTGGGCATATTGATCAATATCCCTGGTCCATCGGAGCCGATCCTCAAGGAGGTCTTGTTCCAGGCCCATGCGCTGGGGGTCAATATCAAGTTTTCTGCCGTAGACGAGGCCAGCTACGACGACTGGGTAGGATTACAGGGCCGCTCGCGGTTTATCCTGACCTTGCTGGCGCGCCGCATCAAGGCCACGCATATTGCCAAAGTGGCGCGGGTCATCGCTGAGCATGGCCTCAACATCGACAGTATTGTACGTCTGTCAGGTCGTGTGCCACTTAGGCATCCGGAGGCCAAGACCAAGGCCTGCGTGGAATTTTCCCTCAAGGGTGAAGTAGCGGATAATACCTTGTTTCGATCGCAGCTGATGCGCGTCTGTAGTGAGCTGGATATTGATATCGCGGTTCAGGAAGATGGCCTGTACCGGCGCAATCGTCGGCTTATCTGCTTTGATATGGACTCCACGCTGATTTCTACCGAGGTGATTGACGAGCTGGCGAGACTGGCTGGCGTCTACGAGCAAGTCAGCGCCGTGACGGAAAGCGCCATGCGCGGTGAGCTGGATTTCAAGGCTAGCTTGCGGCAACGGGTGAGTTTACTGGCCGGATTGCCTGAATCCAGCCTCGTGGAAGTAGCTGACAAACTGCCATTGATGGAAGGCGTCGAACACCTGTTCGCCATACTCAAACGATTGGGTTACAAGACGGCAATTTTGTCTGGTGGCTTTTCCTATTTTGGTTATGTGCTGCAGCAAAAGCTCGGCGTCGATTATGTTTATGCGAATGAGCTTGAGATCGTTGACGGCAAGCTCACGGGAGAGGTGATCTTGCCTATCGTCGATGCTGATCGCAAGGCGCTGCTGCTAAGAACCCTCGCGGAAAGAGAGAGCATCTCCTTGCAGCAGGTGATAGCAGTGGGTGATGGTGCCAACGACTTGGCTATGCTTGCGATTGCCGGGTTGGGTATCGCCTTTCATGCAAAGCCTGTTGTGCGCGAAAATGCAGAGCAAGCTATATCGACTCTTGGTCTCGACAGTATTCTGTATTTAATGGGTATTCGTGATCGGGATGCGGGCAAAGAATTTTAGTGCTGAGTTTTTCAGACGCTATATGTCCTCGTTAGAAAAATCGTAATCCATATTCTCTAGCGGCATTGAGATATAGAAGCCTTGGATAAAGTGCACCCCAGCTTGCCACAACGTTGACAGCACCATGGGGCTTTCAACGCCTGATATTGCGGTGAGCACACCTGTTGATTGCAGTGACTTGACCATATCGATTAAATCTTTCTGTTTTTCTGCGCTGTCTTCAATCTGTTGGGCAAAAGAGCCATCGAGTTTGACGTAATCAGGGGTCAGGTGCTTAAGCAGGTTAAAAGGGTTCAGCGAACAACCAAAGTGGTTGATGGATGTCTTGCAGTGTAGCTCGCTCAATCCTTGGCAGAATTTGGTCGCATGTTTAATGTAAGACGTTGCATCGTTTTCGTGGATCTGAAAAATGATGGCATCGCTGGGCAGGCGAGCTGCCTTCAGTGCAACGCTGATCCACGGTAGGAAGGTAGAGTCTGCCATCGAGCAATGGGTGACGTTGATAAACAAGCGGGCCTTGCTGCCTTTAGATCGGTGCATGCTGAGCATCTTAATGGACTGCAGGATAACCCAGCGATCGAGCTTTTCCAGAAGTCCCGCATCTTCAGCTGGCCCCAAAAATTGTGCCGGAGACAATTCATTGTCATCGTCATCAAGTAGTCTTAACAGCACCTCAAATTGTTCGTCATCATCGCCATGCAAGCTGATAATAGGTTGAAACATTAGGCGGAAAGAGTTGCTTGCAATGGCATCTCGTACCAGTTGTTTAATGTGCTCGCTGGTGAGTGATTTACCATCGTCGCCGACCTTGACCTGTTCAGGCTGGAAGAAATTGACCCCATTGCCGTTCTCGATACTGGCGCATGCCTTGTGGGCTCGGGATATAATTTCTTCAACTGCGGGCGTGTTTTCGCCAATCAGCGACAGGCCGGTGCTGATCGTCAGTTGGAAAGATTTACCAGCGATCTCAGATAAGTGACTTTCCACTAGTGCTCTTAGTTCTTCGGCGAGAGCAGAAGCAACTTCTTTGTCTGCGCCTTTGAATAGCATGGTAAATTCGTCATCCCCGAATCTGGCCATCACGTGGCTGGCATCGACCTGTTCTCGAAGCAGCGCTGCTAAGTCTCCCAGTACTAGGTCAGCATTAGAGATGCCGGCATCCGCCCTAACCCGATCAAAGTCATCGACAGTAATGTAAAAAAGGACATAACCTTGTTGGCCAGTGCTCGCCAAATTAACCGCAGCTTTGAGCTGTTCAAGAAAGTACGTGCGGTTATATAAACCTGTTAACAGGTCTTGGCTGGAAATTTCGCGAATTCTATCTTCATACTTCGAGTCATCCGTCATGGCGCGGAAGATCATTTGGGTGCAGGGTTCGCTATCGTAGGTGGCCGGCGACAGTGAAAGACTGGCGAGAATGCGTGAATCATCACTGGCCACACAGGAGAATTCCTCCGCGTCTTTTTGGCTATCTACATAGTTTTTCAGAAAAAGCTTAAACTTATCTTGATCCTCTGTCGCAATCAGGTCGATGACTGGGATGCCGACAAATTCATCAACGTCGTCATAGTCGAACAGTTCTGCATAGGCTCTATTGGCGTAGATATGCATACCCTCATGCACGTACGCGATGGCAGCGTTGGAGGTCTCGAGCAGGAGGTGGTTGCGGCGATCAGTTTCCCGCAGGTCGACTTCTGCTTTACGCCGCGCCCGCCGGTTTTCCAGATTCCTCAGCTCGCGTTCAATGATAAGCATGAGTCGCTCGTCGTCATCGGCAAGTGATACGTCCAGCGCGCCCAATTTGAGACCAGCGGTGATTGAGGTATGATCTTGATCCTCGGCGAGCATAATGACAGGGACATCTTTGTCGAGACTCTTGACCTGTCGAATGATCTGCTCAATTGACAGTGTGTCGATTTCTTGGCGAGCCAAACACAGGTCCCAGCTTTGCTCGTTGAGCTTTTCGACCAGGTCGGCCTCGCTCTCTAACAAGTGCGCACGCGTCGCCCGGCCAGCAGTGCGCAGCAAGACGATAAGTTCCTCCGCTCGATTTTGGCTTTCTTCCAAAATCAATAGTCGGATTGGACTACTCTTGTTCATGTGTCAAGTTTCCTGGAGACGCGGTTACTATATCAGATAAGTTTGGCAGATAGATCTGACAGATCCGGCGCAGGGTCTAATCAGGCGGTTGCCGGATACGCCAGTTGGGTCTTTGAAGCCTCGCCGGGAATCTCCCGAGCCAATTTCGGTACCAGATAGCCCGGTAGACGTTTGGTGACTTCAGCCATCAAAGCCTGAGCGCTAGCCTCCGGTAGGTCAAAATGGGCCGCCCCTGCCACTGGGTCAAGGACATGCAGATAATAGGGCAGTATTCCGGCATGAAACAACGTGCGCGACAGTGTGACCAAGTCTTCTACTCGGTCGTTGATACCTCGCAGTAGGACGCTCTGGTTCAGCAAGGTGACGCCGGCACCACGTAACTCAGCCATAGCGTTAGCTACCAACGAGTCGATCTCGTTGGCGTGGTTGGTATGAACAACCATAACAATGTTCAGGTCAGACGCGCGAGTCCAAGCCAGTAACGCGCTGTCGATTCTTTGCGGGATCACGATGGGTAGGCGGGTATGTAGTCGCAGGGTACGAACGTGTGGTATCTGACTGAGCCGATCCGCGATTTTTGCCAGTTGTCGGTCGTTGAGTAACAACGGGTCGCCGCCGCTGAGAATAACCTCTTCAATGTTGGTGTCAGCGCTGATGCTCTCGATAATTCGATCCCAGTCAGTCTGGTCAGGCTGAAAATCTTCATAGGGAAAGTGGCGTCTGAAACAATAACGGCAATGTATGCCGCAGGCCCCTGTGGCGACTACGAGGACCCGGCTGTGGTACTTTTGTATCAACCCAGGTACCGGCGACTGACTCAATTCCTGCAATGGGTCGAGCTGATAGCCCGGTACCACCAAAGCTTCGGCAGCCTGAGGGAGAACCTGCAAGAGTAAGGGGTCAGTGGGATCGCCGCGCTTGATTCTTGCAAGGTAGGGCCAGGGTACCCGCAGGGGAAACGCAGCCGCGCCTTCCTTGTGCCCTGCCTCAAGCTCAATATTAAGGATGCGTGCGAGTTGTGCCGGTTCGGTGATGGCACTTTTCAGCAGCTGTTGCCAGGATTGAGTCTGCCAACTCGTGTCTGTTAGCGGTATCATAGTTATTTTCGCAATAAACAAAAGAGAGTAATTGATGGCGAGCTTTTCTACCAATGAATTCAAATCCGGGCTCAAGGTGATGCTCGAAGGTGACCCTTGTTCCATTGTCGAGAACGAATTCGTCAAACCAGGCAAGGGCCAGGCATTCAGCAGGGTCAAGCTGCGGAACCTAAAAAGCGGCCGTGTCTGGGAGCGTACCTTTAAGTCGGGAGAATCTCTGGAGGGTGCCGATGTACTCGAAATCGATATGGAATACATGTACTGCGACGGCGAGTACTGGCATTTCATGAAGACGGATGGCAGTTTTGAGCAATTGGCAGCCGATAAAGCGGCAGTGACTGACTGCTTGAACTGGCTGAAGGAGCAGAACAGCTACCTGGTCACGCTGTGGGATGAGGCGCCCATTGCCGTAACGCCGGCGAATTTCGTTGAGCTCGAGATTGTCGATACTGACCCCGGCCTTAAAGGCGACACCGCACAAGGTGGTACCAAGCCCGCAACATTGAGCACCGGGGCCGTAGTCAAGGTGCCCTTGTTTATCAATATCGGTGAGGTTGTGCGGGTGGATACTCGGACCGGTGAATACCAAAACCGGGTAAAGAGCTGATTGGTGAGTTGGCGGGCGTCGACCTCACCGCTCGCTTTGCAGCAGCGGGGGGAGCTGTTGCGCCTGATTCGAGATTTCTTCTATCAGCGTCAGGTATTGGAGGTGGCGACGCCAGTACTTGGTGGCGCCGGTGTCTCAGACGTGCACCTACAAAACTTGGTGGTTGCTTGCGATAGTCGCCACTACTACCTGCAGACCTCCCCTGAATATGCCATGAAACGCCTGCTGGCGTCAGGTAGCGGCGCCATCTATCAATTAGGTCCAGTGTTCCGCGGCCTAGAAACTGGGGCCCGACATAATATCGAATTCACCATGCTCGAGTGGTATCGGCCGGGTCTGAGTCTGACAGCGCTGATGGATGAGTTGGTTGAGCTGCTCGTGGCCGGGGCTGTGCTGTTTGATGTCGATCTGCCGGTGGTCAAACATGTGACCTACGCGAGTTTGTTCAGGGTTCAGTTCGGGGTTGATCCCCATGACGCGAGCCTAGCTAGTCTGCGCCAGCTGGCTGTTGACGGGGGTGTGGCGATGGACCATATCAGCGATTTTGATGACGAGGCGACGCGCAACGATTATCTCGATGTCCTATTTTCTGCCCTTATCGAGCCGCAACTGCAGGAGCCTACCGTGGTGTTTGATTTCCCCACATCTCAGGCGGCCCTGGCTCGGCTCCATCAAAATGATGCGCAGCAGGTTGTGGCGGAACGCGCGGAGCTCTATTGGCTCGGTTGTGAGTTAGCCAATGGCTATGCCGAGTTAACAGATGGCATTGAGTTACGGAAGAGAATGCTGCACAACAATCTCTTGCGCCAACGTCGGCATCTACCAGAGGTGAGCCTGGATGAGAAGCTGCTGGCGGCGATGCCTGAGTTGCCGGCCTGTGCGGGGGTTGCTGTGGGTTTTGATCGGCTGTTGATGTTGCTAACAGGCCAGACTCAGATTGATCAGGTCATCAGTTTTACGGCGGCCAATTTGTAGTCGAGCTTTGTCTAGTTGCTCTTTATGTCTTGACGCCTGCCCCACCTGACTTCGCGGCTACGATTGATCGCTGTCTTGAGCCACAAGTGCCTGCCCTACGGACACTAGATCGTGATTGCCGACCTGCCATTGAACCCTTCGCTCCAATAAAATGATGGCTGTGGAGCCCATCAAGAAGCGTCCTAATTCATCTCCTTGGCCGATCTTTAATGCTGGCTCAAACGCTTCTTCACTAAACTGGCTAGCGGGATAAGGCGTATCCCGCCAGGCTGTCTGGATGCCAGCGACGATCATGGCGCCGACCATCACTACGGCCATAGCGCCCTGGTCGGTATTGAAGCGCATAACATAGCGCTCGTTATCAGCAAACAAGTCAGGTATGTGAGCTGCCGCGGTATCGTTCACAGAGAAAAGCTTACCCGGTACATAAGTGCCGCGAGACATTTGGCCGGCGATAGGGTTATGGACACGATGGTAGTCCTTGGGTGACAGATAGATCGTGATAAAGCTGCCGTTATGAAAGATGCCCCCGTCCTGGCTGGCGAGGAGCTTTTCGACCGAGTAATTCAGTCCCTTGGCTTGAATGATTTGATTGCCATTGATATCGCCGCAGGCAGAAACGCTGCCGTCGGCGGGCGAGCTGACTAGCCCAGCAATGGGTCGTAATCCGGGTTTGAGTGGGCGCGAAAAAAACGCGTTAAAGTTTGGGTAGTCTGCCAAGTCAGCTGATGCCGCCTCGTCCATGTCGACCTTAAAGAGTTTGATAATAACCCGAATAAAGGTGTTCTTGATCCAGATAATTTTAGCGTCTGCAACATACCCCACCAGTCGTGATAATAGATGCTGGGGAACGAGGTGTTGGACTGCAATAAATAATTTGCTCATGTGCTTTCCACCGGCAGGTTGGGGTCATTGCCCCACTCCGACCAAGAGCCGTCATAGGCGCGGATGTCATAACCTAGATGTTTACCGATCAAGTAAGTCAGGCCCGAGCGATGGTGTGTCTGGCAGTGAGTGATAATACGTTTGTCAGCAGTGATGCCCCGGTCCGTGAGCGTGGCTTGTATGTCGGTGCGAATACGCAATTGTCGGGCTGGGTCCATAGTTTCTAGCCAGTCGAGGTTAATGGCGCCGGGTATGTGGCCGCCGCGCTCGGAGACGACTCGCTGGCCGAGATACTCCTGGGCACTGCGGGCATCCCAGATTACAATTTCAGGATCATCAAGGCTGGCCAGCACCTCATCTTTTGTCGCGATAAAAGCCGGATTAACTGTGATGGCGGGTAGCGCTGGTAGCGGCTCCCGATGAAGTGTTTGCTCGGTACTTAATGCATAGCCTGCCTCAACCCAGGCAGGTAAGCCGCCATTGAGGTAGCTCACACCTGCCTTGTGGCCCAAAACATCGAGGGTCCAAATGAAGCGACCGGCCCAGCCACCGCCCTCGTCGTCATAGGCGATGATCTGCCTATCAGGTGAGTAGCCGATGCGTACCAGTAAGTCTTGCAGGCGTTGTTTGTCGGGTAACTTGCCGAGAGCCGGCGTCTGCCCCGAGATCATGTCCGCGGGGGCCACCGATACAGCCCCTGGAATATGACCATTGGCATAAGACCCAGCTTGGCACAGGTCGACAATGAGGACGTCGGACCGCTCTTCATCAGGGTCATAAGAGCCAGTAGCGAGAGGCAAGAGAGGCAACAAATCAGCGGGTTCAATGATCAAGGGCAGCATGGCAGTTCCAGTATTGGGCAGGCGCATTCTAAAGGATGCCAGCCTGCTTCTGCCAACCCTGATTACGTATGCTTCAGCGACAGGTAAACTTCGTTCTGCACGTCCGGACGTTTTTCGGTTATTATGGCGGGTCTACAGGTACGTGTGTTGA
>JBLHRT010000088.1:0-9815 GCA_047626255.1 Candidatus Azotimanducaceae bacterium | reverse complement strand
TCAGGCCGCGGTATTGCTGAAATCGGCGACGCCGAGCACCCAGTGGGTGCCGGTGACTTTATGGGCTTTAGCACCAATTCGCTCGCTCACAGCCTGCGCAATCCGTTTGCTGAAGACCTTGTCTACCTGATGAGTGGTGAGCGTAATAAGATTGATATCTGCGACTATCCACGCATACAGCGGCGCATGTTCAGGGTCGATGGCGACAAGCAATATGTTGACCTGAAAAATCTGCACGACGTCATGCTAAAGCCTGAGTGAGAGCCCGAACGCTGACCTATCAAGTAGACGCTCTAGTAGAGACACAACAACCAATGCCCTGCACTTTTATTGTTAATTCTAAAACGGAGCCAACATGGCAAACTTCGAAATGGACCCGAGCACTAACGTTTTCGGTGAAACACTGGAACCTTGCGGGAATGATCCCGTCACCGGATTCTTTCGGGATGGTTGCTGCAACACCTGTACCGAGGACATGGGCTCTCATACCGTCTGCGTGGAGGTCACCGAGGCATTTCTGGAATACTCGCGATTTGCAGGTAACGATTTGTCTACGCCCCATCCAGAGGCCGGCTTCAATGGGCTGAAACCGGGTGATCGCTGGTGCCTATGTGCCGGCCGTTGGTTGCAAGCTCTCGAAAAAGATAGGGCACCCCGGGTGTTTCTGAACAACACACACCTCAAGGCTCTCGACATCGTGCCCCTAGATCTGCTCAAGACCCATGCCGTGATACTCAACTAGTCAACTGTTGTACACAATATACACACTCTTGATCACTAGAAACATACAAGGAGACAGCACCGATGCCCGATAGAATGAGTGGCAAATCCGTCCTAGTGACCCAGAGCACCGATTTTATGGGACCGGCCATCAACGCGCTATTCAGCCAGGAAGGTGCCAAGGTTGATGCTCGACCAGAGGTCGTACCTAACGGTGAAGCGTTTGATCAATACGTCGCTGGTCTAACGGACATTGACATCCTCGTCGCTAATTTGGCTCACGCACCGTGTAATGGCCCAACAGCGGCAATTCTCGATGCTGACTGGCTAAGTATGTTTGACACAATGGTGCATCCACTGATGCGCCTGATCCGACACTTCGCGCCACTGATGGCCAACCGCGGCTATGGCAAAATCGTTTGCATGACCAGCGCCGCACCCTTGCGCGGCATGCCCGGCTCCGCCGCCTACTGCGCAGCAAGAGGCGCTCAGAATGCATTTGTACGCGCCGCCGGATTAGAGTTTGCAGCGGCCAATGTGCAGATCAATGCCATTGCCCAGAACTACGTCAGCAATCCTGAATATTTTCCTGACGATCTAGTCGCCACCGAAAAATTCCAGAACCACCTGAAACGCAATGTACCCATACGCCGTGTCGCGCGCGCAGAAGAATCAGCCGAGCTGGCTTTGTTTCTGGCATCAAACAACAGCGATTTTATTGTCGGCCAGATAGTCCCGTTCTCAGGCGGCTGGGCCACCAATACGTAAACCTTGCTTGGCGAACTGGCGCGCCATCGAATAGGGCGGCGCGCCGTCAAATATGACCCCCTGTGAACATTCAGTCCGCGGATATAGCGCATGAAAACACACATCGATATCTGGCATGTAGAACTTAAAGACCCAGCCCGCGTACCTGCTGCCAACCTAGACCGCCCCTATCGGCTCGAACAGATCAAGCAGCCGAGCCCTGAGTTCAGTCGATACTTATATATCAGCGTCGGCTCTCCCTGGCTGTGGTACATGCGATTGCCTTGGCGCTACTCGCAATGGCTTGAGGCGGTTAGTCGACCTGAATTGCAGACGTGGGTGGCTTATTACAATGGCGTCCCCGCTGGTTACTTTGAGCTTGAGAAGCAGGCTTTGGGTAGCGTCGAGATTGGCTACTTTGGTCTGCTGCCTCATTTTATTGGTCAGGGTTTCGGTAAGGCTTTGCTCGAAGATGCCATCACACACGCTTGGCAACTCGGCGGGCAACGCGTCTGGCTACATACTTGTTCCCTCGATCACCCGAGCGCGCTGAGCAACTACCAAGCACGAGGCTTCAACGTCTTTAAGCAAGAGCATATCGTCGAGGACCTACCTGGCGAGCCCCTGCAACCCTGGGCAGGCGCCTAACGCTAAGCCGACATAAACTGACTGAGATTGTGGTCAAAAAAAAGGCGCTCTGATTACCTAATCAGAGCGCCAATAGGGACTAGAAATGTCTACATTGATCAGCTATTAGAGACGAACTCAGGATAAGCTTCTACACCACACTCGCCGATATCAACACCTTGATACTCTTCTTCCTCGCTAACGCGAATACCGATGGTCATCTTCAGGACGACCCACACGATCATGCTGGTCGCAAAGACCCAGACGAAGATAGTACCTGCACCAATCAACTGACCTACCAACGTTGCGCCACCAGTGATTGGCACCAACAACAGGCCCAGCAACCCACATGTACCGTGGACAGAGATAGCACCTACGGGATCATCAATTTTCAGCTTGTCGAGACCGACGATGGAGAAAACCACCAACACACCACCAAGCGCACCGAACAATGTTGCCTCGAGAGCCGTAGGAGTTGAAGGCTCAGCGGTTATAGCAACCAGGCCAGCCAGAGCACCGTTAAGCAACATAGTTAGATCCGCCTTACCAAACATAATACGCGCTGTGATCAATGCTGCAATGGCACCACCGGCCGCCGCTGTATTGGTATTAAGAAAGACCATGGCGACGGCGTTGGCGCTGGCGATATCACCCAGCTTCAAGACCGAACCACCATTGAATCCAAACCAGCCCATCCACAAGATGAATGTTCCGAGCGTCGCCAGAGGCAGGTTCGCACCAGGGATCGCATTAATCTGACCGTCCTTACCATACTTACCTTTTCGTGCGCCTAACACCAGAACACCGGCCAAAGCTGCTGTGGCACCTGCCAGGTGTACGATACCTGAGCCCGCAAAATCAGAAAACCCAAGGTCACCGAGACTATACAAACCAAAAACAGGTGCGCCATTCCAGGTCCAAGACCCTTCCATAGGATAGATGAAACCGGTCATAACGACGGCGAATAGCAAGAAAGCCCAGAGCTTCATACGCTCGGCTACGGCACCAGAGACAATAGACATGGCGGTTGCCACGAACACGACCTGGAAGAAAAAGTCCGAGGCGTTTGCGTACACAGCGCCACCGTCAAAGCCGGCTTCTTGCGATTCGGCAAGTACAGCGGCTGTCAGCATATCGGCGCTAGCCGCACCGTCTAACTCTATACCCGCCAGCATAAAGGCACCGTCATACATAATGGCGTAGCCGCATATCAGATACATAATGCAGGAGATCGCAAACAGAGCGACGTTCTTGGTCAGAATCTCAGCGGTATTTTTAGAGCGGACGAGGCCCGCCTCCAGCATGGCAAAACCAGCTGCCATCCACATGACGAGCGCGCCACATACGAGAAAATAAAACGTGTCTAACGCATATTGAAGTTCTAAGGTTTGATCCACTGTAGGCCCCTCCAGGTTCTTTCGGTTAGTATCGGATGGCATGGTGCATGTCATCTTAGATATCGTACTTTTTTGATATCCAAGTAAATGCAAGGTTGATGCCAGAACCTTAACGTCGGCGATAACTGATTGATTTGGTATCACTAAATAACGAGACATAGGGGTTCCCGCAATTTCAAAGGATCCGACGCGCCCGGAAATAGTGCCCAAACCGCAAAAACCCACCTATGAGCGCGTTAATATGGGGCGATAACAGCGCGATACGCACCATATTAGAGCGATCGCGTGAGGTGTGAATAAACGTAAAGATCAAACCGCGAGACTAGGGCGAGGGCGAATAAGCCTGGGCCGGCAGCCAGACCACCAACGCTGGCCAATAGAAGATCAGCGCCAAACCCACTAACTGCAAAGCAATAAACGGCAGCACGCCGCGATAGATGGTCGCCACGCTAATAGCAGCGGGAGCAACACCCTTAAGATAGAAAATCGCAAAACCCACCGGAGGAGTGAGAAAAGAGGTTTGCAAGCAGACCGCGAACAGCACCGTGAACCAAACGAGATCAAAGCCTAGCTGGGTCACGACAGGACTGACCAGTGGCAGCACGATCAAGGTGATCTCAATCCAGTCGAGAAAAAAACCAAGAATAAACGTGAAGAACAAAATCGCTATAACAATCCCTGACGGGCCGAATGGCAGGCCCTGTAAGAGCCTGGAGATCAACTCATCCCCGCCCAGGCCGCGCAGCACCAACGAGTAGGCAGTGGCGCCAAGGAAAATAGCAAATATATAGGCGCTGGTCCGGGTCGTCTCAGACAAAACTTGGCGCAATACAGTCACATTCAATTGACGGTTAAACGCTGCCAGCAGGGTCGCGCCGAAGGCCCCGACACCCGCCGCTTCAGTGGGCGTGGCAATACCGAAGAAAATTGACCCTAAGACCGCGAGAATCAATCCCGCTGGGGGCAGAATAGCCAGCAGGACATCAAGCACCAGAGACAGATCAACGACGGCGCGATTCTCAGGAACAGGCGCCACATCAATCTTGATATAGGCATAGACCAGGATATACACAACAAACAGGGCGCCCAACATCAGACCCGGAATCAACGCACCGAGAAACAGGTCTCCCACTGGCATGGCGAGCCGATCCGCCATGAGCACCAGCATGATACTGGGAGGAATAAGAATACCCAAAGTGCCCACCGCGCACACAGTTCCCGCGGCGAGCTCTGGCTGGTATTTGAGCTCTAGCATCTGCGGCAGACCCAACAGCGCCAGCAAGACAACCGATGCCCCAATAATACCTGTCGAGGCTGCTAACAAAATGCCGATTAACGCCACCGTGACGGCCATACCACCCCGCACGCCGCCAAACAGGCGCGCGACGTTAACCATTAACCGCTGGGCGACGCCCGATCGATCCAACATCAAACCCATGAAGATAAACATGGGCAGGGCCACTAAGACCCAGTTATTCATCACATCCCAGATTCGATCTGCCACTAGGGTACTGTAGTCCCAGCTAACAAATACAGGCAGGGCAAAATCTACCTGAGCGATGATCGCGATACCCGTAAACAACACCGCCAGCCCACCTAACACCCAAGCAACAGGGAAGCCGGTAAAGATAAGCCCGATAAATGCCACAAACATAAAGGTTGATAACCAATCACCGACCGACATCAGATATGCTCACCGGCGACCGCATCTCGATGGTTTTCGACAACCAACGCCCGCGGCACATTAAATAGGTAACAACACACACGACTCAAGCGCGACAAAACAGCGATAGCCAAGACCATAAAACTCAGAGGCAAGGCGGCCTTGATCAACCACCGATAACCGAGACCACCTGGGGCCTGGGAAACCTCAGCCTGTTGGTAGGAGTACAAAACCAGCGGCACTGATGCAACAAGTACCAGGATAATAAAGGGCAGTAACAACGCGATAGTGCCATATAGCTCAACCCATGCTTGAGTCTGGGGCGCCAGCCGCTCACGCACTACATCAACCCGAATATGGGAGTCAGATACATAGGCATAGGACAGACCGAACAAGAAGCCCACGGCATATAGATGCCACTGAATCTCTTCAAACTCGATCCGTCCCTGGGAAAACAGGTAACGCATCACCACATTGATCACAATTACCGCCAGCAGCAGCAACCAGACCAGCGACAGATACTCACCCGCGCGCAGGATAGTTTCATCAACCCGCCGGGAGAAGGCCGTATGCGGCAATACCAACATAGACTAAAAGTCCCTCGGCAAATAGGCATGGTCTTTCCAAAGCCGATAGGTCGCAAGGAAGGTTTTCTGGGATGCCCAGATACGAGCAAAATCAGGGTCCTTATGGGCTTCTTCAGATAAGACCTGCTCAGTAACCTCGCGCAGCTGCTCAAGTATCGCGCGGGGGAATTTCTTGGCCGTGACACCCTTGGCCGCAAAACCAGCCATCACCTTGCCTTGCAACGCCTCAGCCCGGGACAGATTACGAATGACTCCGGCAGTACACGCCATCTCAATCAGGGCCTGATCCGCAGGATCCAAGCCGGCCCATACCGCCTGGTTAACCACCAGATGAGCCGCCGTGAATGTCTGATGCCAGCCCGGGAAATAGTTGAATTTGGCGACACGATCAAATCCCAGCATCTGGTCAACAACCGGCAGTGAGAATTCCGTGGCATCAATGGCGCCTTTTTCTAAGGCCTGAAAAATCTCACCACCCGGCAACATGGTCACCGACGCTCCGAGCTTCTGCAACACCACACCACCGAGCCCAGCGAAGCGAATTTTCAAACCTTGAAAGTCTTCCAACGTGTCGATGGGACTGCGAAACCAGCCCGCTGTTTCCGGACCGATAATGCCACAAAGAATAGGGTGTACTTGGTGAGGCGCATACAAGGCTTGAGTCAGCGCCTTACCTTCGTCCTCGTAATACCAGGCGGTGAACTCCCACGGCTCCATACCAAAAGGCACCGCGGACACCAATGGTGTCGCCGGGATTTTACCAGCGTCATAGCCGAGCCAGGTATAACCCGCGGGGATCTTGTTGTCTCGCACGCCCTCAGTGATGCTGAAGACAGGGATCAGCATGCCGGGCTCAAACACCTGTAGATCAACTCTGCCTGCGGACGCTTTGCGCAAATTTTCCGCTACCTCGGGAATATTGTCACCCAACGCCGGCAAGTTGGTACCAAAGGCAACCGGTACGCGCCAATTGATAGCGGCTCGCACCTCACTTTCCCCAACAGCCTGCTCCGGACGCGCGTCATGACGCAAGGTCAAGGCGCCCAACAGCCCAGCAAAAAACGCAAAGGCCACGGCTATCAGGGCAGTTGTGTTATTCCAGGGATTGCTGACCGGCGTGCTGTCTGTGGATTTGTCAGGTATATTGTCGAGCGCTGCTTCAGGCGCGTCTTCAGGCATAAAAGTTCGTCACCAACGTTATTATCATTATCAGGCGCCTCGCCAGTATAAGCCCTACCCAGCGCCGAGCCTAATCCCTGCAACAATCTGGGTTATAATCGCGCCATGCAAAATTCAGACTGGATCCATCAGGCCATCAAGCAACCCACGACTCAGCATTCCCTGACGGTGGACGGCACCCGCATTGCTTATCGTTGCTGGAACAGTGACAGCAGCAAACCAGGACTGCTGTTTGTACATGGCTATGGCGCGCACAGCCACTGGTGGGACTTCATTGCCCCGGCCTTTACGCCACAGTACCGCGTTGCCGCACTGGATCTCAGCGGCGCTGGCGATAGCGAGCATCGGCAAACCTACTATGCACGCACCTTTGCTGAAGAGATTTACCAGGTTGCGCGCGCGCTGGGGCAGAACACTATTGTCGTCGGGCATAGCTTCGGCGGTGCCATGACCCGTATCGCTGGCCATGAACACGGCGCCGACCTGGGTGGCATTGTGCTGGTGGACTCCGCCGTGTCGCGCCACATCAATCAACATCAACCGCCCCGGGAACCTCGCTCGCGGACTCGCTACTATACGAGTATTGAGCAAGGCATGCGTCGTTTCCGGTTACGACCGCCTCAACCATGCAGCAACGATTTCCTGATAACACATATCGCTCGCCACTCGTTGCGCGAGACTCAAGAAGGGTTTGTCTTCAAGCTCGATCAGGCACTTTTTGCTCACATGCCAGTGCCACCACCACCGGCATTACCCGATGGGGCCAGTATGCTCGCCAGCATGGCCTGCCCAGTTGGTACTATCTATGGAGACTTGAGTGTGTTCTTTCCCGTCGCAACCCGTCAATTACTGACCGAACTGCTACCGGCAGAGGGCATTAAAAGCGTCTCAGAGGCTCATCATCACGTGTTTCTGGATCAACCGTTAGCGTTTATCGACAGTTTGCAAGAGCTCCTGGCGGGGCTCATTAAGGGCGCTGATCGTAGTGTTACCATCACGGCTGAATAATGCCCCAGCCTAGAAGACAGGGCGATCGCCATCGATAGTGATGCGCTGCATTCGACGATGCTGCGGCCAATAGTCGTTGATGGGACGATGCTGGGTGATGCGATTATCCCAAAAAGCTATAGAGTCAGGCTGCCAGTGCATACGACAACTATATTCTGGGCTTTCCATATGCGTGTAGAGGAACTCGAGCAAAGCGCGACTTTCCCGTTCCTTCATCCCTTCAATAGACGACGTAAACAGTGAGTTAATGAACAACCCCTTGCGACCCGATAACGGGTGTGTGCGGACAACCGGGTGCGCCACGGGTGGATTATCACGCACCATCGATGCCAGTCGCTCACGCCCACCGGGTGCTTCCAGACTTTCTTTGAAACCTACCTGGAAGTCGTGGATCGCCGACAGACCATCAAGAAAATGCTGAAATTTATCCGATAGCCCTTCGTAGCATGCTGACATGCTGGCAAACAAGGTATCACCGCCCCGACTAGGAATAATAACACCGTGCAAAATCGAGCCCAGTGGTGGATTTGCACGGAAGGTCATATCCGTATGCCACTTTTCAATCTTCGACGGCCGGTCTTTATCATTTTCGAGAATAGTGAGTTGCGGATACCCCTCAATATGGGGGTAAGCCTGATGCAACTGTGGCGTGCCAAAAAGTGCCGCCAGCGCGGCATGCTGCGCTGGGCTTATTGCTTGATCTCGGAAAAACAGCACCTGGTGCTCAAGCAACGCCGCGTTCAGCACGTCATATTGAGCCTGAGTGAGTGGACCACACAGATCCAAACCTGAGACCTCGGCGCCCAGCGCCCCCGCTACCGGAGTTAGCGTTATCACCTTCTCTCACCTCTCTAAAAATGCCAACATCTCATGCCAACCGTCGTACTGGCGGCGGCAACCGTCTTGTCGGACGCTGCATGCACACGGCTAACATTAGCTGAGACTGTCGACATGCTGGGCTAACTTGGCTGTTTTAGTCTCTAACTCAGCAATCAATTCTTTCGTCTTGTGCACAGAAAGTGCCACAACCCGCCTGCCCCCGAGCTTTTTCAACCCTGCTTGAATATCTTCTGTTATGGCTTTCATCTCGTCTTTTTGGCTCATATCCGGCTCCTGAAACGTGCGCGATATCATACTGGAAAGGCAATTTAGATTATAGGCTTGTGCCTGCAGATTGGCTGATTCAAACGCCGCACTCACGACAAACTCACACAATACGTTATCATTGCCTGCCAGCGAGTATCCGTTGACTCGAACTAACAACAACAGGCGCGCCCATGAAAGAAGTATTACAGACTCACTACCGAGGTGCGGAACTGCACCTGGAGCTGACTTGCCAAGCATCAACAAGCGAATCACAGCTCGCCGGCGGCAATGCTGATCTGGCGGCGACACTCATGATCAATGGCGTCACCAGAGATCGGGCCACAAGCCGGTCAGACGCAGGCACACTGAGACTCACCAGCACCGTGCAGACAGACTATGAGTGGCACGAGTTTATCGAAGCCATCATTGATGTCACCGCAGATGCGGTCAACGTCCGCCTGCTAGCTAGTAATACCGAAGTCGCCAGCCTGACGGCAGCGCGAACGCTGATCTAAGCATATGACATATCAATCATTCCTCTTTACGTCATTGCGCATTCATAATAAGTTCAATGGCACCATGACATAGCCTGACCGGGACTCCGCTCGCGATCCGGTCAATTTGACAGGAAACCTACCACCATGAGCGAGACAACCCAGCACAGCGCAAACCGCGCAACGCATGTTAAAGAGGAACCTTTCAGCCTGTTCGCTGAGAACGCCCCAGACTGGCGCATCTGGTTCGGCTTGTCGGTAACAGTCTTGTGGCTGATCGTCTTATCAATCTATATATCTGGCTCCA
>JBLHRT010000087.1:0-9883 GCA_047626255.1 Candidatus Azotimanducaceae bacterium | reverse complement strand
CCAGAGGCTGGAGCAGATAATGCTCAAGTAGATAGCTGATGGCGCATGCAAGGGTGAGGACAAATGTCGTGGCCGCGGCCATACCGATGGCGCTGTCGAGTTTCTGGGAGGCGCCCATAAAAGGACACAAACCCAGAAATTGCACCATAACGAAATTGTTAACAAAAATGGTGCCCAGCAGAATGGCCAGTGCATCTGTCATGATGCGGTCACAGTTACGTGACCTTCATGCCAGCGCGAGCACCGGCGTGGGGTTCCAACAAGTAGATGTCCTTGCCGCCGGGTCCAGCAGCCAGCACCATACCTTCTGACATGCCGAACTTCATCTTTCGTGGCTTGAGATTCGCCACCAGCACGGTGTATTTGCCGATCAGGTCTGCGGGGTCATAAACAGATTTAATACCTGAAAAAACTGTACGCTGCTCTTCACCAACATCCAGAGTCAACTTCAAGAGTTTGTCTGCGCCCTCGACTGCCTCGGCCTGGATAATAAGCGCAACGCGCAGATCGATTTTGGTGAAGTCATCTATCGTGATGTAGTCGTCATCAGCCGCGGATTCTTTTCTCGCCGCTGACGTTTGTTTACCCACTGGCTTCGTCGCCTGTTCAGCGATGGCGGTCAGGTCTGGGGTCTTGCCTGCCTCAATCATAGCGTCGACAGCCTTATTGTCTATGCGACTTAGCAGAGGTACAAAGTCATTGATCCGGTGTCCCAACAGTGGTGTCTCAAGGCTGCTCCAGTCAAGGGGCGGGATCGCCAGGAATGCTTCGGTCTTCAACGCGAGCTCAGGCAATACCGGCTTCAGGTAGGTCGCGAGAATACGAAACAGGTTGATACCAATAGAGCAAACTTGCTGCACCTGTGCGGCTTGGCCCTCGTCCTTGATCATGGCCCAGGGCTTGGCCTCGGCGATATACTGATTGGCCTTGTCCGCCATGGCCATAATCAGGCGCATGGCTTTACTGTAGTCACCGCTTTCATACAGCTCGGCAATGACTTCGCGTTCCTTGATGAACTCAGCTATCAAGGGTGTATCGAGTTCATCGCTGAGGTGGTGATCAAACTGCTTGTTAATAAAGCCCGCACAGCGGCTGGCAATATTCACCAGCTTACCGACCAGGTCTGAATTGACCTTGACCACAAAGTCTTCAAGGTTGATATCCATATCATCAACGTTGTTACCGAGCTTGGTGGCAAAGTAATAGCGCAGGTACTCGGGGGCCAGATGGTCGGCATAGGTACCGGCATTGATAAAGGTGCCGCGGGATTTGGACATCTTCTGGCCATTGACCGTAATAAAACCGTGGGTATGAATTCGCGTTGGCGTGCGGAAATCAGCGACCTTGAGCATGGCCGGCCAGAACAAGGCGTGGAAATTAACAATGTCCTTACCAATGAAGTGGTGTACTTCGTAGTCTGAGTCGGTGCGCCAGTAGGCATCGAAATCAACGTTGTCGTGGCTATCACAATAGTTCTGGAAGGCCGCCATGTAGCCGATGGGGGCGTCGAGCCAGACATAAAAGTATTTGCCGGGCTCGTCGGGAATCTCGAAACCAAAGTAGGGGGCGTCGCGACTGATGTCCCAGTCTTTCAGGCCAGAATCAAGCCACTCAGCAAGTTTGTTAGCGACCTGTTCTTGCAGGGTACCACTACGAGTCCATGTCTGAAGAAACTCGGTAAAGTTCGATAAGGCAAAGAAAAAATGGGTCGACTCGCGTAATACTGGTTCGGCGCCTGACAGCTTAGAGGTTGGGTTAAGCAGATCTGTGGCGTCGTAGGTTGCGCCACAGGCCTCGCAGTTATCCCCATACTGGCCGGCTGTCTTGCACTTGGGGCAGTCTCCGACGATAAAGCGATCGGCGAGAAACATCTGCCGCTCCGGGTCAAACAGCTGGTTGACCGTTTTGCGAGTGATTTGCCCTGCGTCTTTCAAGCGCCCATAAATGAGCGCAGAAATTGCTTTGTTCTCATCGGAATGGGTGGAGTAGTAATTGTCATAATCAACCAGGAAGTAACGGAAGTCCTGCTCGTGCTCAGCTTTGACCTCGGCAATTAACGCTTCTGGTGTTAGCTGGCGCTCCTCAGCCTTGAGCATGATGGCGGTGCCATGGGTATCATCGGCGCATACATACACGCAATCGTGTCCTCGCATGCGTTGAAAACGCACCCAGATATCTGTCTGAATATGCTCCAGCAGATGCCCCAGGTGTATTGATCCATTGGCGTTGGGTAACGCACTGGTGACGAGAATATGCCGTTTTTCCATAAAGCGCTGCAGTCGGTCAATCTAAAGGGTGCTAAATATACTGATGACGGCCGAGAATTTCATCTCTTGCCTGTTATTTCTGTTCCCGGCAGGTGCGAAGGTCAGCCATCCAAGTGATATTCCGGGTGGTAGCAAGGGTCTAACGCCGCACGGCAATGCACTCAATTTCGACCGCGGCACCGAATGGCAAGCCACCAGCCGCTATCGCGCTGCGAGCGGGATAAGGGGCATGAAAGTAGCTGCGATAGATAGTATTCACCGCCGGCCAGTCGTTGATATCGGCCAGAAATACAGTGCACTTCGCCACATGGGGCAAATCGGAGCCGTTACGCTCAAGAATCGCCTTGATATTCTTCAGCACCTGCTTAGTCTGGGGTCCGACACCTCCATCGACGAGGGTGACAGAGCCAGGAATATTGCCTATCTGCCCGGAGAGGTACAAGGTGCTGCCCACCTGGACGGCCTCGGAGTAGGGGCTGTCGATAGATCGCGCAAGGTCAGTATTGTGATGTTGGAGGGTCTGGGCTTGGGCCGGCAGCAACGAAGAACAAGACAACACAAACAGCAAAAATATCGACGAGCGCATAATGCAAAGCTCCAAATAGCAGATAATAAGGGCGTATCATGGGGGCTGGCTGCGTCCAGCGCAAGCCAGTCGCGAGCGCTAAACGTCACGTTGAGTTTGCATCAGCTTCGGCGGCAAAACTTTCCCTTCAGTCTCCCTGTTGATGTGGGCTTAACCTAGATAGAATTGCGGTTTTAGGCAGTCTTCGGATTAGGAGTAAGGTATTAGCAGTTCAACGGTCAGCAAATTGAAAATTCCAGGGGTCAATCGCATCATTGCGGTGGCATCAGGTAAGGGCGGGGTCGGTAAATCTACCGTGGCGGCTAATCTGGCGCTGGCGCTAGTGGCCGACGGTCTGCGAGTCGGGTTGCTTGATGCTGATATCTATGGGCCAAGTCAGGGCCTGATGATGGGGGTGCCGGCGGGCACCAAGCCGGAGGTTAGCAATGATTTGTTACAGCCTATTATGGCCCATGGGCTGCAATGTATGTCCATGAGCTTTGTGGCCTCCGACCGGACGCCTGCAGTCTGGCGTGGTCCCATGGCTAGCGGTGCTCTGACGCAATTGCTGACTCAGACCCAATGGCAAAATGTCGATGTTATGATCGTCGATATGCCGCCCGGCACTGGCGATATCCAGCTCACCATGGCGCAGAATGTCCCATTAACGGGTGCCGTTATTGTGACTACACCCCAGGATATTGCGCTGCTTGATGCCCGTAAGGGTATCGAAATGTTTCGTAAGGTGGCAGTGCCGCTATTGGGTATTGTCGAGAATATGAGTACCCATACCTGCGGTGAGTGCGGTCACCAAGAGGCAATTTTTGGTGAGGGCGGCGGCGATGCTATCGCCGAAGAATATGGTATTGCGGTACTGGCGAGGTTGCCCCTGTCGATGGATATCCGTCTGCAGGCTGATGGTGGCAAGCCGCCACTTGTGACTGATCCGTCGGGGCCTATCAGTCAACAATTTCGGACTATGGCGCATTCGATAATGACCATGGTTGAAGGTGCGACGCCCACAGGGCCGTTGATCCAGATTGTTGACGATTAACACGCGCATGATCGACTTGATCATGGTGCAGCGCGCTTTAAATGGTTTATCACTGTTCCAAAAGGGTAGAAAATGTCAATAAAATCAGATCGTTGGATTCGCCGTATGGCGCAGGATGAAGATATGATCTCGCCTTTCGAGGCAGGTCAGGTGCGTGAGTCGGGCGGCCAGCGCCTGATTTCGTATGGCACCTCGAGCTACGGCTATGATGTGCGCTGCTCGAATGATTTTAAGGTGTTCACCAATATCCATTCGGCAACGGTGGATCCAAAAGCCTTCGACGAAAAGAGTTTTGTCGATATTAAGAGCGATGTCTGCATTATCCCGCCGAACTCCTTTGCCCTCGCCAGAACCGTGGAGTATTTTAAAATACCCCGTAGTGTGCTGACAATCTGCCTGGGTAAATCGACGTACGCCCGCTGTGGCATTATCGTCAATGTCACCCCCCTTGAGCCTGAGTGGGAAGGTCATGTGACCTTGGAGTTTTCTAATACCACCACCCTGCCAGCGAAGATTTATGCCAATGAAGGGGTGGCGCAGATGCTGTTCTTTGAGTCAGATGAGCCCTGTGAGGTGTCTTACAAAGATCGTGGTGGCAAGTACCAGGGACAGACGGGTGTGACGTTGCCCAAGGCCTAAAGCGCTAGTGGAGGCCTTGGGTTTACAGGCCTCTGACAATCTCATCGCGGAATGTCGCTTCCTTCAACATCAGTTCAAAGCCGCCGCGGTGTTCTTCTTTCTGAATAAAGCGCACCAGCATGAAATCGTATTCTGGTGCCAACCAGAAATCCGTAACGCGATCGCTATCCTTGCGAACCCGGGTGACCCGCAGAGCGTTGAATTTGCCTACAGGTGTGGTCACCAACTCTAGGCCGACAACGCTGAACTGGTAGGTTTTGAGTTTGCCGCCATCAGCGACCTGATAAGTCAGGTCAGGCCAGGGCAGGTCTTGGTGGTGTGCCGCCGCCAAGTCGTGGCGCATCTGCAGCTGATAGGACAATTTGTCTAGCGCACCGAGGGGGATTGACATCTTCCAGGGGCGGGCCTGGACGTCGTTCTCTACTTCCAGCGCGGCCCAGTCAAAGCGAAGCGTAGCATCGCGATTCTTGCCAATACCTTTGCGGTGATATTGATACTCGTTGGGAATAATTTGGCTGTCGTCGCTGAGAGAAAAGCGTGATTGTTCCGTGATAGAGGCGACAAAAGAGTTGGCACTCGAGGATAATAGGTAGTCGTTATCAGCGGTCCGGGAGAGCTCACGAATGCCCGTTGCACGAATGGGAAGGCCTTTGTAGTCGGCTTTGTAGACGGCCCTGAACGTTGATAGCTGAAAAGGTGTTGGAGCCAGTTCACCTGTTGTTGTGTCAGGAATTGCCTCAGGCGTTGCGCCTGGTGTTATGACCAGAGCCGTTTCTAGAGCTGCTTCAAGATCAGGTTCAATAGTTGGTTCAATAGTTGGTTCAATAACGACGTGCGATGGCGGTAGAGCCGATTGAATGCTGGGCAGGCTCGTGCCGGACGCGTATGCCTGAAGCGTCACGCCAGACATCAGGAGCATGGTTAACAAGCCGTAAACGGCACGCCAGTAGTGTTTAGTTGAGCTGTGCTTCATAACGCCTTGTAAATCCTTGTTGAGTCGATGACAATTCTGATGGCGGCGAGCGCTCTGGAAGCCCACGGCTTCATGCTAAGCTGCAACCCTCGACAGGCTTATTATAAGGATGATGCACATTAATAACAGTTTACGCTGGTGCCGGGCGCAAATACTGCGGTTTGGCTGGTTATGCCTTGGGCTTTGCGTCTGGATGGTGCAGGCGCCTGCGCTCGCTGTCCCCGTGGATGACCTGTATGTGGCCGAAGTGCTCGTCACCTCGCAGGATAAAAACCAGCTAACTCGCGGCGCCAGAGCGGGATTGTTACAGGTGCTGGTGCGTATTTCGGGCGCCAAGGCTGTGGAAAATCATCCTTTGGTCGTGGCCTCTTTACGCCGGCCTGAGCAATACTATTACCAGTATAGCTATGAGTCGACCGATCGAAGTTTTCAGATTGGCGATGAGATTGTGCCCGCTCGTATACTGCGACTGTCGTTTGAGCCAAGCGCCGTCTCGCGCTTGCTGCGTCAGGCAGGCTTTCCGATCTGGGGCAGTAATCGTCCTAGTATGCTGGTGTGGATGGCGCTGAATGATGGGACAGGACGCCGTTTGCTGGCAGAGCAAGATCCTTCGCCTCTGCTAACGGCGCTCAATACCCAGGCTCGCCTTCGCGGTTTGCCCATTTTTTACCCGCTTATGGATTTGGAAGATGCGAGCCGATTATCGACCGCTGAAGTCTGGGGAGCGTTTCTGAGCGAGTTGGAGCAGGCGTCTTATCGTTATCACCCAGACGCCATATTGTCTGGACGAATCCAGCAGGACTCGACGGATCAGTGGTCAGGTTTCTGGACTTATCGGTATGACGATCGATGGTATGAATTCAGCAACACCGGTTTCTCTGAAGACAACTTGATGGCCGGCGTCGTCGATCACGTTGCCGATGCCATGGCGTTAACCTATGCGCTGGATTCCACCCGTGGCACGATAGATGTGCACGTTGAGGGTGTTGAGACGCTGGCAGACTATGCGGCGCTGAGTCGTTATCTGCAGTCTCTGTCTCCGGTCGTCGACGACTCTGTGATTGAAGTCAGTGGCAATGAGATCCTATTTCGTTTGATGACCGAGGGCCAAAGCCAGCAACTAATCGAGATTATCGGGCTCGACGAAAAAATGCAGTTGATCAATCGACGCAGCGCCATTGATGGCAGCGACAGTCAGCTTTACTACCGCTGGTTGTAGGCCCTTCTCTGTGCGATGTTTCATGCCACGTACTCTACTCAACAGTCGATAGGTCGTTTATGACCCATACTCAGAAGTCTTTTACCTTGGCGGCAATCGCTGGTCTGCTCTTGCTGGTGTACCTGCTGCAGTCGATTCTTATGCCCTTTTTGGTCGGTTTAGCATTGGCTTATCTGGGGGATCCGCTGGTCGATAAGCTGCAGTCATACAAGTTCGGCCGTACCGGTGCCGTGGGCGTGGTGTTCTTGATTTTTATCCTGGTGTTTGGTGTTGCGCTGCTGATTTTGTTGCCCATGCTGACGGGCGAAGTGAGTCGCCTGATTCAGAATATCCCACGTTATCTCGCTGTTATGCAGGAGCATTTCAGTCCAGTGTTGCTGGATAACTTCGGTGTTGACCCATTTGATTTCAGCCTCGGTGAGCTCAGGGCGCGACTGGCACAAAACTGGCAGCAGGCTGGCGGCATTGCCGGCCGGGTGTTGGCGGGTGTCAGCTCGTCTGGACTAGCCTTTATCGGCTGGGTCGCCAACCTTGCATTGGTTCCCGTGGTGGCATTCTATCTATTGCGTGACTGGAACTTGTTGGTCGAGAGTTTGCACCGCATGTTGCCACGGCAGTTTGAGCAAACAACCACGCGATTAGTTAAAGAATGTGACGAGGTGCTTAGTGCCTTTCTGCGTGGTCAGTTGCTAATCATGTTTTTGTTGGGCTGCATCTATGCTTTGGGCTTGACGATTGTCGGACTGGATCTCGCAGTGTTGATCGGCATGCTCGCGGGTCTGGCGAGTCTGGTGCCTTACCTGGGCTTTATTGTTGGTATCCTAGCGGCGAGCGTCGCGGCTTTGTTCCAGTTTCAGGAGTTATTGCCGCTGGTCTATGTGGCACTCGTGTTTGGCACAGGCCAACTGCTCGAGGGAAGTGTCATGACGCCCCTGCTGGTAGGTGACCGTATTGGTCTGCATCCGGTGGCGGTCATCTTTGCGATTCTCGCGGGGGGCCAGTTATTCGGCTTCGTCGGTGTGTTGCTAGCGTTGCCTATCGCTGCCGTCATCATGGTCTTTGTCCGTCATTTGCTGGCGCGCTATAAGCGCAGTGAGTACTACGATAACAATGACGTCGAGAGTGACGTCGAGAGTGACGTTGAGAGCGATGCAGAGCGTTTTCTTGAGACGGCCCTTGAGAAGGGTGGCGAGAATAGTGATCAGGGCCAGGCACAATGATGACGGAGCGTCGGCAATTGACCCTGGATTTTAAGTTGCGCGACGATGCCACCTTTGCCAATTATCTAGGCGTGGCGAAATCCAGACTCGATAACCCGGGGCAGCTGGTTTACTTGTGGGGTGAATCACAATCCGGGCGCAGTCATCTTCTCCAGGCCTGCTGTCATATGGCGACTGATGCGATCTACCTGCAAAACCTCCAGGGTTTGTCGGTGGAGGTGCTAAAGCAGTTGGAGCATCGTTCACTGATTTGCCTCGATGACATCGACACTGTCGTGGGGCAGGCCGACTGGGAAGAGGCATTGTTTCACCTGATCAATGCGGTTAAGGATGCCGGTAGTCGTCTGGTGGTAGTGGCTAATCAGACGGCAAGACAATTGCCCGTGAAGTTGGCAGACCTGCACTCAAGATTACTGGCGGCAGTGACCGTAGAAACCGATCATCTGACAGATGAGCAAAAGCTGGCGGTGCTTAAGCTGCATGCTCATAACCGTGGCTTTGATTTGAAAGATGAAGTGGGTCAATTCATCATGAGTCGTACGACGCGTGATATGAGCAACCTTGTCAATATGTTGGAGCAGCTCGAAGTGGAATCCTTACGGCAACAAAAGCGGGTGACTATTCCGTTTGTGAAGCACACCCTTAACCTGTGACGCATCGCATTGTATTTACCGGTGGTGGTACCGCGGGTCATGTCACGCCTAACATGGCTCTGATTGATGAGCTGTTGGCCGCGCAGTGGGTTGTACATTATGTCGGCTCCAACCGTGGTATTGAACGTCGTCTTATAGAACCTATGGGTATCGCCTTTCATAGCATTGCCACCGGCAAGTTACGACGCTACTTCTCCTGGCAGAACTTTATCGACCCGCTATTTATCCTCTGGGGATTTTGCCAGAGTCTATGGCTGTGCCTGCGACTGCGTCCGGATGTTGTGTTCTCCAAAGGCGGGTTCGTTGCAGTGCCGTTGGTAGTCGCGGCTTGGCTGCTGCGTATTCCGGTGATCAGTCATGAGTCAGACACTACCCCGGGGCTGGCGAATAAGTTGTGTTTTCCTTTCTGCCGCTGGATTTGTGTCAATTTCCCGCAGACCACAAAGCATCTGCCTGTCGGCAAGGTGTTAGTCACAGGCTCACCGGTTCGCGCGGGTTTGTTGCGGGGTGACGCTGAGCGTGCTCGGCGAGACCTTGGGTTGACGACTGATAAACCCGTGTTGCTGATCTTTGGCGGTAGTCTGGGTGCGAAATTCATCAATCAGGTCGTACGTAAAAACCTGGGGGTGCTATTAGGCGAGTTTCAACTGGTACATGTGACTGGTGCCGGTAACGTCTTGCCAGCGCTGGCAGATAGGCAGGGTTACGTCCAGCGTGAATATATCGACGAGGGTTTTGGTGATGTGCTGGCACTGGCTGAGCTGGTGATAGCGCGCGCTGGCGCCAACACGATCTATGAGTTGCTGTTGACCCGGACACCCCACATATTGGTGCCGCTATCTGCCGCAGCGAGCCGCGGTGACCAGCTCATCAATGCCAAGATCTTCGCTGATGCGGGGTTCAGTGAGGTGATCACCGAGCCAGAATTGACCGATGAATTGTTACTCGCGTGCATTCAACAGACCTATAAGAGGCGTGAAGAGATTCATCAACAACTAGCGCGTTTCGAGATCAAGGACAGCGTGGCCATCATCATTGATCTGATCAAGCAAGCCGCCGATGGGGCTGATTGAAGGCGCGCTGACTGGCCGCGATATCCTATCTTGTAAGCACAGGCTATCTTGTAAGCACGGTCCGTCTTGTAAATAATATTTGACGAATTGTTACGTGGTGTTATAGTTAACTACAACACCACGTAACTATATGGCCATAGAGCAATGCAGATCAGTTGGAACGACACAGATCCTATATATAGGCAGCTTTTTGATCGCATGATTGAACTGATGCTCGATG
>JBLHRT010000086.1:0-9896 GCA_047626255.1 Candidatus Azotimanducaceae bacterium | reverse complement strand
AGACGCAGGCCCGCGTCCTGGGGCTGCAGATATACGTGCAGTCGCGGGTCTGCATCAATCAATGTTGCTTGGGTGGTGACGACGCCCGAAATATCCGAGTGCACGGTTAACAATGGCGCAATAGCGGCGACGCTCTCGAGTACTTTGTCCTTGCCGCTTAACGGCACGCTTAATCCTTGATAAGTCAGAATTCTAGCGATTTGGAGAATCTCGGGGGAAAATCGATAGATGCTGAGACGTCCAGGGTCGGCGACAATGAGCTGCTTTTCATCATCAGGGTAGGGCGTCATACTCAGATGAAATTGTTCACCTTGCTCAATGATTTGTAGTTCAGGTTTACCTTCCGTAATGGCGACGCTGTGTTCTGGGTCGCTTTCCCGATACAGATGCGGATGGCCACTGGCGGAAAGTAAGGCGTCGACACTATCAAGGGTGTAGGTGTTATTGTTATAGCCGTAATAGTTGTGATTACTCTCGCGGCGTATATATCGGCAAATCTTCCGGTCTGCCTCGGTCAGGTAAGTGAAAGCCGCTGGCTCGTCCACCAAGCGTTTCAAGGCAACAGCACGGCCGATGGACCAGCTGCCTGTTTTTTTGAGTTTTTGTTCTCGTGGCTTGAGGCTGTAGTAACCGAGTTCGTCGTTGATAAACCAAGCGAGTCGTTGGCTACCCCCATCCTTTGTTGGTGTATTGGCCTTGCCGGTGACGGCCAGTCCCGCCAACGCGTTGAGAGAACGCTCCCAGCCTTCCAGCTGAACCACGACTTGGGTAAGGGGAGGGCCAAAGGGTGCTGTCGCCTGCCCTGTGCCGCCGGTAAGGCGGGCGATGATTTGTTGGCTCTCGAATGCGAACCAGTTATAACCACTAGCAATGGCTGCGGTGTGGCCGTCGTGGAGATGCGCCAATAACGCCTCGTCAGGTTTGTGATTATTCCACAGTAAGGCCAGACCCGTCGCAAGGCTTGTTAGCGGTGAAGCGATGCTCAGGTTCATACTGAGCACATCTGGTTCAAATCGTCGCTTGCCATCAATAATATCGCGTATCCACTCGATCACCCATAAGGTGTTGTAGTGGGGATCATCGTGTTTTTGTTTGTTGATCGCGGTGCTGTGTTGTTTAGCGAGGGAGGCATTCTCCGCGCCTTTATCCGCGCGCTTATCTTTAAGTAGAGCAAGTAGATACAGTACGCCTGGTATGCCTGAAATCGCGGTGATACGTTTGCGGGTGAGTTTGCGATGTTGCGTCAGTGATACTTGAAACAGACTGACAGCAGCAGCCGTGTCGCCCTGTAGAAACGTCAGGCTTGCCAGCAGCGTAGTGGCCTGGGGTGTGGCGATTTTGAGCAGGTCTTCTGCCAGAGTTTGCCAGTCACCGCGGTACAGCCGTTGTTCTGCGTCTAGTTCGCGTAGGGCGGGATGCGCGTCTGGGTCAGCGGCCACCATATCCCGCAATGTATGTTGCAGTTGTCGGGCGTCGGACCAGTAAGATGCGCTCGTATCCAATATGGGCTGCATGATCTGGTACTGCAGCGCGGTCGGTGTTGTGGGTAACCAGTGTCCGAGGATAGGGCTGGCGCAGATCTCGAGCAGGTTACGGGTCAGGTCTGGCCTAGGCGTTTGATAGGGATCCTCGATTTCGAGTAACTCGAAAATGCGCTCAGGATCATCCCCGTGTACGGCATAAAGCAGACGGCGCCTGGCTTGATAAGGGCTGGTATAGTCGGTGTAGCTGTAGAAGCCTGGTGCCTGCGTATCCCTGAGCGGAATCTCGAGCAAGCCCTCGTCTTTGATCGTGTTGTAGGTATCAGCGGTGATGCTTTCAAGCACTAGCCATTGTTGAATCACTTGCGCACACTTGAGTTTGCCGCCCTTGATAGTGATCAGGCCGCGCGCCTCCAGCTTCTCCCGCCATGCTTGAGTGACGATGCTGTCGAGTCCATGCAACGCTTCGCTCAGTCGACCGACTTCACGTAGGATTTTCTTCAGCACGGTATGACTCAGTGGCTCGTAGACGACAGCCAGCACCTGCAGCACCTTCTGTTCAGTGCCCGACAGTTGACCGTAGCTTTCGGTCAAACTCTTGAATTTCGACTTCTTCAATTTCGATTGCTTCAACTTCATGGGTTTCAATTTGAGAACGGCAGTGATTGTACTGAGTTCGGTGATGCGAAAACAGGAGTATGCGGTTCAATATACCTATGGCAAACCTTCTCCATTGAACTTATCGGCCACAACGACAAAGATGTGGTCATCAAGCGTATGGGCAGCTCTGAAATATTGACCCCTAGAAAGTAAGCCTCTGATACGTTTGATAACCTACGGAGAGCACAGTCAGGCCCCCCCCTCGTGACTGTGTTCTCCAATTTTTTAACGGCCTTTAGCGTTTCTAACGCGTCGTGCTATCTGTGGCGGGCACGACCCGAATAATTTTGCCAGCAGCACTATCGGTGATGATATAAAGAAAACCATCTGGGCCGGTGCGGATATCACGAATACGCTCGCCGATTTCGCTGAATAGAATTTCCTCTGTCTTGACCTTGCCGTCGACCATGTCCAGCCGTCGCACGTCCTTGCTCGCCAGGCCGCCAACAAATAAGTCACCTTGCCATTCGGGAAAGGCATCACCGTGATACAAGGCAAGGCCTGACGGGGCGATGCTGGGTACCCAGTAAGTCAACGGTGGCTCGATGTTGGGTAACGTCTGAAAGGGTGACACATAGGCACCAGAATAATTGCTGCCATAGTTCGCCAGTGGCCAGCCATAGTTTTTGCCACGCTCAATCCGGTTAAGCTCATCGCCGCCCTTGGCGCCGTGTTCATGCATGTAGACGATATTAGTGGCGGGATCTAGAGCCAGGCCCTGAGGGTTACGATGTCCCCAACTCCACACGTTGGCATTGCCTTCCTTTCCGTCTACAAAAGGGTTGTCGGCCGGCACGCTACCGTCTGTATTTATGCGTATGGTTTTGCCCAATTGACTGAAGGTATCCTGTGCCGCCTCGCGATAGTCAAAGCCGTCTCCTGTGGTGAGCAGTAACGTACCATCCGGCAGTGTCAGCATACGGCCGCCATTGTGAGCAGTGGTATCCTTAGTTGGCGCGGTGGTGAAAATCGATTCCACTGCCGTGAGACGATTTTGCTGCAATTGGGCGCGCACTATTCGAGTGGCATTGGCGCTGTTGTTGCCATGGGTAAGGGACACATAAAGGGTGTTGTTGTTACTGAAATCTGGGTCAAGTATCACGTCGAAATAACCACTTTGACTATCGGCAAAGGTCGCGGGGCTATTCTCCAGTGGCTCGCTGAGCGTGCCATCAGCACTCAGTCGTCTTAACGCACCGTCTCGCTCTGCCACCAGATAACTGCCGTCGGGTAAAAACGCCATGGACCGAGGGTACGCTAGGTTATCGGCGACGGTGTCGAGGCGATAGTCTGCGTGTGTTAATGGGGCCAGCAACAGCAGGCATAAACCGATAATATAGGGCATACAAGCAGGCCTGTTTTTGTAGTTCAAATCGGTTCATTATATCAGAGTCAAAACATTGTACCGGGTTGAGAATATGCTGAGAGTGCTTTTTGGTTACGGCGCTGCTGTGCTGGCGACGTATGTGGCGTGTGTGCTGCTGATTAGCCAGACAAATTTGTCGAATATCATCGCGATGGGTGGCATTGTGGATGCCTCTATTCGTTTTGATGCCGTCTGGCACGACTTATCGCACATGTACCTATACCTGCTGATGGTGGCGGTGAGTTTTGCTATTGCGTTGCCGGCGGCGACGTGGGTGATTCGCTGGCTACCTGACTTGCGGCTCATCGGTTATGTGCTAGCGGGTTTTGTTGGGCTCGTCGTGATACATATCGTGCTCAAAGCGAGTTTCGGGGGAAGCATTATTGCGCCGACTCGGACCATTATGGGTCTGCTGGCTCAGGGGCTCGCTGGGGCGATAGGCGGCTATCTGTTTCATCGCATCACGCGGGTCACCGTGCTCCCGGGTAACCCGGATGTGTAGTGCACTAACTCACGGGGCGCTGTCAGCCGGTCGACTACGTCAAACTTGGACCTCTTGATTAGCCGTACATTTACCAGCGAGTCGCATTTTTTCCAACGTCCCGAGGAGTAACGCTATGGGCCTTTTTGAGCGCTATCTATCCTTATGGGTGGGACTGGGTATTGTTGCTGGCGTTGTCCTGGGCAATATAATCCCAGGCGCGTTTCAATTGATTGCTGGTTTTGAATACGCGCAGGTTAACCTCGTCGTAGCGGTACTTATCTGGGTCATGATTTATCCCATGATGGTACAAATCGATTTCTCGGCCGTCAAAGCTGTCGGCAAGCGGCCTCAGGGGCTGGTGCTGACGTTGGTGGTGAACTGGTTGGTCAAGCCGTTCACCATGGCCGCGCTGGGTTGGCTGTTTTTCAGGGTGGTTTTCAGCGACTGGGTTGACCCGCAATCAGCAAATGAATACATCGCTGGCATGATTTTATTGGGGGTGGCGCCCTGCACGGCTATGGTATTCGTCTGGAGTCAACTCACCAAAGGAGACCCTAACTACACGCTGGTGCAAGTCTCGATAAATGATCTTATTATGATCTTTGCTTTCGCGCCGCTGGCCGCGCTGCTGTTGGGTGTGACGGATATCAGCGTGCCTTGGGAGACACTATTACTCGCCGTTATTCTATACGTCGTCCTGCCTCTGGTTGCCGGCGTGTTAACCCGGCGCGGCCTGGGTACCAACGGCGATGGCGCTGGGCTGGCGCTGCTGGTCCAAGGGCTAAAACCCTGGTCAATGATCGGCTTGTTGATGACGGTAGTCTTACTGTTTGGTTTTCAGGCCGAAAAAATTATCAATCAGCCCGTGACCATCGTGCTGATTGCCATCCCGTTGTTACTCCAAACGTATGGCATCTTCGCGATAACCTATGGTGCTGCGAAACTACTGCAACTACCTCATAACATCGCCGCACCGGCCTGTCTCATCGGTACCTCAAACTTTTTTGAACTTGCGGTTGCTGTAGCGATATCGCTATTTGGCTTGGACTCAGGTGCTGCGCTGGCGACGGTTGTTGGTGTGCTGGTTGAGGTGCCGGTCATGCTTTCTTTGGTCGCCATCATCAATCGTACGGGTAACTGGTTCGGTCGCAGCGGGTCGTAAGTGTGGCTGTCACGCATGGGGCTCTGGCGCAGAGATGCCTGGAATCACTGGCTGAGTTGTGGAAGCACCGCAAAGTAGAACACAGTGACGGCCATGCCCAACCAGGGCAGCCAGTAAAGCCACTGATAAGGCTTTTTGCCGGCGGTTGACTCGACAACGTCTTCCGACGTTGCCTTGGCTCTAAGGTCCTTCTTGCGCTGTTTGTCGCGTTCCCTGGCTTTGACTTTCTGTTGTTTTTTGTATTCGGCGATACCCTTCTCTATGCCCTGAGCAATGAGTTTGGTTTGTTCTTTGGTTTGCCCGGGCCTTTGCGTGCTTCTGGCGATTTTCATCGCCTCCGCATGGGTTTGCTCGGAGATTTTTACGTCAGTCACGCGATTGTCCTTTGGCCAGTCTGCCATGGGTACCTTGATAGGAACTGTTGAGAATGACGTATCCCGGTCAACTCTTCAAACCCAAACTGCAATGTCATGATCTGGAGTGCGCTCCACATAGATAGTCTAAATAGATAGTTGACGTTGGCGTGATGTCAGCCTTTTGCCGGTTTTCTCGTCTTAGATGTCGGCGAAGCTTTGACCTTGGCGCGAGAGGGTGGTGTGGTGGCGGTTTTAGCACTTGGTGTGGTCGGTGACTTTTTTCGCCGCTTAGCAAAGGGCGACTTTTTCACGGGCAGATCGCTCAAACCCTGAGGTAAAGCTGCCTGGCTCTGGGTGATTAGATCACCGAGGGCTTGTTGCAGCGGCAGCATAAAGGCGTCGTAGGTGGTCTCTCGGGCACTGATGGCGCGCAGCAGTGTTTCCCAATGAGCGGTCATGTCCGGTGTTGTGGCCATGGTCGGCAAACTATGAATCAAGCCTTTGCCCGCTGCCGTGGCATGTATTTTTTTGCCCTCGCGGACCAAGAAGTCGCGGCTAAACAGTAACTCGATAATGCCCGCGCGGGTAGCCTCTGTGCCGAGCCCATCCGTGTCTTTTAAGATTTTGCGTATCGCCGCGTCGGTGACATAACGGGCAATACCTGTCATGGCAGCGAGCAGGCTGGCATCGTCAAAGGGTTTTGGTGGAGAGGTCAGCTTGTCGAGAATCTCGCCGCGCTCACAAGTACAGCCATCACCTTTCTTCAGCGTCGGCAACTGAGTATTGAGTGCTGCCTCCGGCGCTGCTCGGTTGCCTGTGTCGGGCACGAAAAACAGCTGTTTCCAGCCAGCCTTGACTGATGCGCGCGCCTTAGCGACAAACACGCCGCCCTTTATATTTAGATCGATTTCACTGTCTTGATACTCGTGAGCGGGGTAGAACTGTGCCAGATAGTTGCGTGCCGCCAACTCGTAGATATTGCACTCGGCGCGAGACAGCTTGCTGACGTCGAGCTTGCGCGCCGTGGGAATAATGGCATGGTGGGCTTCAATGCGCTTATCATTCCAGGCCTTGCTGACGAGGGTGTTGTCGGCGCCTTTGACCGCTGCCGCCAACGAGGTGCTGTTATTGGCAATCGCGCTCATGACGGCGTGACGGTCGTTGAGATGCTCAACCGGCAGATAACGAGAGTCTGATCGCGGATAGGTGAGCAGCTTGTGTCGTTCATAGAGTTGTTGGCAGGTATCAAGCACCGCTTTTGCGCTCATGCCAAAGCGCTTAGCGGCATCAATTTGCAGGCTGGATAAATTGTAAGGCAAGGGTGGCGGCTGCTGTTTGGTTTTGCGGCTGCTACGGGTAACGTTGGCGGGCTGTTGGGTGATACGCGCGGCGACGTTCTCAGCCAGTTTTTTCGACAGCACTCGACCTTCTTCATCTTGCCAAGGTTGGCACTCCTCGCTCGGTTGCCAGCGCGCCTTAAGCTGCTCGCCGTTCTGGGTAGTGAGATGCGCGATCACCTGATAGAACGGCTTGGCGACAAAGTGCGCAATGTCGTCGTCTCGCGCCACCACCAGACCCAATAAAGGTGTTTGTACCCGGCCAACAGACAAGACGCCTTGATAGCCTACCTTGCGGCCCTGCAAGGTAAAGGCCCGAGTCATGTTGATGCCATATAGCCAGTCCGCCCGGGAGCGTGCCAGTGCCGATATCGACAGGGGGGCAAACTCGCGGTTATCACGTAGCTGGTTCAGCGCCCTGGTCACAGCGGCGGGGTTGAGATCGTTGATGAGACAGCGTTTGATTGACTGACGTTTATGGCCGCGAACGTTGACGTAGTCGATGACCTGGTCGACCAGCAACTGACCTTCACGGTCTGGATCGCCGGCGTGAATGAGTTCGTCGGCGTCGGTGATTAGCTTGCGCAGAACGCCTAGTTGTTTGCGGCTGCTGGCCTTGGGTGTCAGCTGCCACTTGTCAGGCACAATGGGTAGGTGTTCCATGTGCCATTTTTTAAATCGGGCGTCGTAGGCGTCGGGCTCGGCCTGTTCTAGCAGGTGACCCACGCACCAACTGACACAGTCGCCGTTGCCGACGGTGATAAACCCGTCGCCCTTTCTGTGGGGTCTGGGCAGTGCGTCGGCGATAGCGCGCCCGAGGCTGGGTTTTTCAGCAATATACAGTTTCATGATGGTCTATAGTACTGTATGTATAAACAGCATTCTAGTGCTGATCTAATTTTCCACTATCGCCTGCAAATTGTCTTGATGGCTTGATCGGGTGATCTTGTACTTGGTCAATATATAGATAGCGATCATGTAAAAGACAACAACGACAGGCACATAAATGTAAGCCATGTTGTTCAGTATCGCTTGTGGCACTTCATCGGGTGCGGCGTCGCGTGGAAAGTTAATCACCGACAAAATAATGCCCGTCGCAAATACGCCAAAACCGTTCACCACTTTCGTGGCAAATGACTGGCCGGCAAAAAATAATCCCTCGGAGCGGCGCCCAGTAGACTTTTGACTGTCTTCGACAATATCGGCGATCATTGAGCCGATGAGGATTTGCGCGATGATCACGCCGGTCACGTCGATATAGCCATGCAGCATCATGATCGGTAGCAACCATTCGCTGTCATTGCCGGGGAACAGGCCAATGAGTCGCAGAACAACGGGTAGGGGTAACAGCAGGATCGCAAACGAGTAGGTGAAAATCGCGACACGGTGCTTGTCGCGCTTGGCGGTTAAGCGAGGCGCTAGTACTAGGGCGCTGAGTGCTGAGAAATAGTACACCAGATTCAACGTGCCAATTTCAGTTGATGAAAAACCCCAGAAATACGTTGTGAAGTACAGTAGCAGTGACATGTTGACACCGGCCGCCATGGCCGCGACTAACGCACTGCAAAATACCACCAGAAAGTTCCTGTTGGACAGCGACTCGAACATTTCGCCGAGCACACGCTTGAAATTGAAGGCATGCTTTTCCATTTTCGGCTTGATCAAGAAGGGAATTTGATTGTGCGTGCCCACGGACGCAACAACGATAGAGACGAATATGACGCAGGCACCGAACAGGCCATAGTTGAACCAGCTGTCAGGATTCAGGCGCCCGTCAAGAAACTCGTCAGACGACGCAAAGAAAATTTTATAGGCAAGGATCGCAATAGTGACGCCGCCCCACCAGCCGAAGAAATATCGAAATGCCAAAATCGACGTACGCTGGTCATAGTCGGCAGTAAACTCCGGCACTAAAGAGCTGCTTGGAATCTCGAACATGGTAATAAATGTGCGCAGGGCAATGGCGACGACCAGAAAGTAGGTCACCGTCATGCCCTGACTCATATCTGTGGGTGGGACAAAAATCAGAAAGAAACAGACCGATACCGGAATCGCTGAGAAATACATGAACGGATGTCGCCGGCCCCAGCGAGACTGCCAATTGTCGGAAATGTGACCGATGACGGGATCCGAGATCGCATCGGCGATCATGATGACCAACATCGCCAAGCCGACTAAAGCACCTTCAAGACCTACTACCTGGGAGTAGAAGAACAGCATGAAGTAGTTGAATGCGTTGCTCTTTACACCGTTGGCGACGGCGCCGAAACCGTAGAATAATTTGGTTGTCAGCGATATCTCACGCCGAACATCGATGGCTTCTTCTGTGGTGGTGCTCGACATGTTGTCTGTGCCTCTTGATGGGCTTGGTAACGGTAGATGCCCGTCAGGCACTGGTTGATTGTGTTAGGCTCAGGAGTCTACACGATGAGACTAAAAAAACCATCGAGGGCATGGCGCACTCTCTATGCCCTTGTCGGCTAAAGGCCAATCCGCACTTCCTGTGATGACGTAGAATGATGAATATAATATGAGATGCCCATGCTTGTTTGGTCGCGCCTGATGATTCCTTTGATGTTTGTCTTGGCTTGCGCTGTTTTGGCAGGCTCTGTATCGGCGGCAGATTCTTTGTCGGTTGAAGGCTTTGGGCTAGCTGGAGGTTCTCTATCGGCTGAAGGTTCTCTATCAGCTGAAGGCTCCCTATCGGCTGAGGGCTCCCTATCAGCTGAAGGCTCTGTCAGCCATGCCGTAGGTATTGCAAGGGATGCGAGCAGCCTGCGGGTCAGCTATATCGAGCATCACCAGGGTTTGCCGTCCGGGGCCCAGCGAATTGATTACTACCGGGCTGACCTAACACCGATCGCCTACAAACGGCTGACCTATCCTGGCAAGCCCCAGCACCCGTCGATTGAGCAGGAGAATTTTGCGCTCGGCACGAAAGCCCGGGTTAGCCCATCATCAGATGACATTAAGATGTGGCGCTCTGAAGCAGGAGAAGCCACCACTACCTCGTTGCCGGCTAGTGATGCACTGATTGTCGATGCGGGTTT
>JBLHRT010000085.1:0-9941 GCA_047626255.1 Candidatus Azotimanducaceae bacterium | reverse complement strand
ACCCGCTCAATGGTGACTTTGCCGTCGCCGAGCCCAATGTTGCCAGCAAGGACGAGCTGGGGTTTGAACATCCCGCTCTGGGTGGCAGCAAACTGGTGTTTGTCGACGGTTACCTGCGTGCCGATTTATCCCACGTGGATTTACCCGAGGGCGTCGAACTCATCCGTTTTGCCGATGCTGATGCAGAACAGGCAAAGCAGATTAAGCAACAGTTGGGCAGCGTCGCTGACCCCAGCGGTCATTTGTTCACCAAATTCAGCGACGCGGCCTTACAAGACGGTATATTTCTCAACGTCGCCGCCAATACACAAGTGGCCGAGCCCATCCACATGGTCTGGCTCACCAGCACTCGTGAAGTCGCGTTTACGGTAAATCAACGCCTGTTGGTTGTGATGGGCACCAACAGCCACGCCAGTCTGGTAGAACAATTTGACAGCGTCGGCAGCGGCACCGCGTTCACCAACGGTATTACTGAGTTAGTCCTGGAAGACGGCGCACACCTGCTGCACCACCGCCTGCATCTTGAGGACGGCGGCGCCATGCATATCGGCGGTGTTCACGTGCGTCTCGGCCGCGACAGTCATCTGGAAAGCTTCCATCTTGCCCTGGGCAGCGACCTTAAACGCATCGATGTGGTGGTTAACCACGCCGGTCCCGGTGCCCACAGCACGCTCAATGGTATTTACCTGCTGCGCGGCTCTGAACATGTGGACTACCACACGTGCATCGAGCATGCGGTACCCAATTGCACGAGCGACGAAATCTTTCGTGGAGTGATCGGCGATCGTGCCACGGCAGTGTTTAATGGTCGTATCCATATTCACCCTGACGCGCAGAAAACCAACGCGCAATTGAGTAATCGTAATTTGTTGACCAGTGCCAACGCGACCATTAACACCAAGCCAGAGCTGGAGATTTACGCTGATGATGTGCAGTGCGCCCACGGTGCCACGGTGGCACAACTGGATCCGTTTATGCTGCACTATCTGAAAACCCGTGGTATTGACGCCGAAGAGGCCCAAACCCTGCTCAGCTACGGTTTTATCAACGAGGTGGTCAATACCATTCGCATCGACGCCTTGCGCAACTTTTTACGGCCGCTGCTGGCCAGCCGCTTTGCCACGGACCCAAGACAGATGAGACACCTGGTATGAGTGAAACCAGCGACATCAGTGCCGTCAGCCAGAAACCGGACAACCCTGTCAGGGGCTTTGACGTGGAGCTCATCAAGGCGGACTTCCCGATTTTGAAGCAGCTGATCAATGGCCACCCACTGGTCTATCTGGATAACGCCGCGACGACCCAAAAACCGGAAGTGGTGATTGAGGCTATCAGCAATTACTACCGCCACGATAATGCCAATGTTCATCGTGGTTCCCATACCATAAGCGATCGCGCCACGGCGCGGTTTGAAGGCGCACGGGATGCTGTTGCCAGCTTTATTAACAGCCCTGAAAGTTGTCAGGTGATCTGGGTTCGCGGTGTGACTGAAGGCATCAATCTGGTGGCCCACAGCTGGGGACGCAGCAATCTGCAGGCCGGTGACAAGGTCTTGGTGCCGTGGCTGGAACATCATGCAGACATTGTGCCCTGGCAATTGGTATGCGCCGAACGCGGCGCTGAACTAGTGCCGATACCGATCCTCGACAGTGGTGATATTGATCTTGACGCCTTTGATGCATTGCTTGATGAGCGTGTCAAAATGGTCGCGCTGAATCACGTTTCCAATGCTCTGGGCACGATCAATCCCGTCGCCGAGATCATTCGCAAAGCCCACGCGGTGGGCGCCAAAGTATTGGTGGATGGTGCCCAGGCGATCGGTCACTACCCAGTAGATGTGCAGGCGCTGGATTGCGATTTCTATACCTTCTCTGGGCACAAGCTGTTCGGTCCCACCGGTATTGGTGTGTTGTGGGGCAAACAATCGCTGCTTGATGCTATGCCACCTTTTCTCGGTGGTGGCGAGATGATTGAAACCGTCAGCTTTAGTGGCAGTACCTACAACCGCTTGCCCTTTAAATTTGAAGCTGGGACCCCAAATATCGCCGGTGTCATAGGGCTGGCCGCCGCGATTGCCTATCTGCAAGGTATCGACCGTGCCGCCGCCGCTGCCCACGAGGCGATGTTGCTGGACTACACGCTGGAATTAGCTGCGGATATTCCCGGCCTGCAACGCATCGGTGCGCCATGTCAGGCGGCGAGCATCTTTAGCTTTCTACTGGCTGGTACACATCCCTCAGACTTGGGCATGTTGCTGGATCAGCAGGGTATCGCCGTGCGTACCGGACAACACTGTGCACAGCCGTTGATGGCTCGTCTGGGTGTGCCAGGTACCACACGCGCGTCTTACTCAATATACAATACACGAGAGGATGTTGATGCTTTAATGGTCGGCATTCGCAAGGCCAAGAGCCTGTTTGGATAGGAGAAAAGTAATGAGCGTAGCAACATTTGATGTTCGTACCGATGTCTTGTCGGTGACTGCGGACGCTGCCAAGCACCTGAAAAAACAGGTGGAAAGCAACAACGCAACTGGCGTACGCATCAGCGTTAAAAAAAGCGGCTGTACTGGCTATATGTATGTATTGGAGGAGGTCAATGCCAGTGAAGCGGATGATATCGCTGTCGCTCTGGACAATGGCATCAACGTTTTTCTTGCCGCTAACTCCGTCGGCATGTTACGTGGCACCGAACTGGACTATGTGCGCGAGGGTGTCAATCGTGTACTGAAGTTCAAAAACCCTAACGTCACTTCCGCCTGCGGCTGTGGCGAAAGTTTCAGTATCGAGTAGACGAGTGAGATGGTTATGAGCTCCCAGGAACGCACTATTCTCACCACCAGGCGCGATTGTCCCGCGCGAATGGTGCCGTTGGGTGACCCCGTGACTATCCCGAAAGGTACCTTTGTCACCCTGACTCAATCCTTAGGTGGCAACTACACCCTGGTTCATGGCGGCAATATGGTCCGCGTTGATGGCACCGATGCCGATGCCCTGGGTTTGGAGCGCCTGACCCTCAAGTTTCCCCCGCGGCCCGACGGCACCATTGATGTTGATCAAGTGTGGCAAGCGCTGCGGACCATCTTCGACCCGGAGATTCCCGTCGACCTAGTAAACCTGGGGCTCATCTACGACGTCAGTGTTGATCAGGCTGCCGGCCGGGTCGATATCCAGATGACCCTCACCGCCCCAGGTTGCGGCATGGGTCCGGTGTTAGTCGGTGACGTTGAGTACCGGGTAGCGCTGGTGCCGAACGTCAAACGGGTTAAGGTCGATCTGGTGTTTGATCCAGCTTGGCATCGCGAGATGATGTCAGAAGAAGCACAACTTGAAACAGGTATGTTTTTCTAATGGGTGCGCCTAGCACATGAGTACATCAGATAATCCCTTTGGGCACAGCATCAGCAGTGCCGACGTTCTCGATACTCTCGGTTTTTTCGACAGTTGGGAAGATCGCTACAAGTACATCATTGAGCTGGGTAGGGAATTGCCAACTTTACCAGAAGGGTTTCAGAGCCCGGAGCGGTTGGTGCGAGGCTGCCAGAGCCAGGTCTGGATTGACACCACCCTAGTGGATGGCAGGCTGCAAATCAGCGCTGACAGCGACGCGTTTATTGTCAAAGGTTTGCTGGGTATTGTGCTCGCGGCTTACAACAACAAAACCTCGGCCGAAGTACTCGCCTTTGATATAGAGGATTATTTTGCCTCCCTGGACTTGCTCCAGCATCTATCGGCAAGCCGCGGTAATGGTTTGCGCTCCATGGTGGCGCGCATTATCGAGATTGCCGAGAGCAGCCTGCCGCATTAGATGCCTTTACCAGTGGGACATGCCTTTACCCAGTCCCCAGCCAGCCGTCTTCAGAGTAAAGATCAAGTACCACTCCACGACGAGCGAGCTGCGTTGCTCGCAAACCTGCCCGGCACACCGCGCTGATATCGAGCCTGCGATTGCTGCGAGCCAGCCCGGCGTCGGGCAATTTCCTGATCGTCGAGGTTACGGTGCAGCAGCAGGCTCTGGGCATCGATAGAGATGCTGTCACCCCCTTCGACGAGGGCGAGCAATCCACCGGCATAGGCAATAAACTTTCTAGCAAAGCGGCCAGTCATCGCTTTCGGCTAGCCCCTTAAAAGACTGGCTTGTCCAAGCTTCGGATCATTGCCTTGGGCCTATGCGTGGATTGTCAATGAGAGTAATGAGCCACTACGCAGTGGGGGAGTTGTCGTTTAACATTGCGCACAGAGTCGATGACGAAGGTAGTGACTTCATCATTGTTCTTCCTTAAAAAGCCATGCTTTAGCTGCCATCTCATCAGTGAAGGTTGCGAACGGGAAGCCTGCAGCTTAGAGGAGTTTTTGTGTCGGCCTGGAGGGCGTGACATTGGATGTATTTCCAACCACCGCAATTCGGGGCAGTGTGACGACACTTTTCTGATAGTCCCGCAGCAGCGCCACCATTCGAAGGCCCGTCTTGACTTTCTCTATTAAGCTCACACTTTCATTGTTGGCAGTGAAGTCGACAAGCATCAGTTTTATTTCGCTATCACGGCTAATGTTGTGAACTTCTTGAAGAAGCCTAATGACACTGTTCCCCATCAAATCAAACCGCGGTACCACACAGTGTAGACAGCCTTCCTTTTACTCGATCTGTACTAAGATCGTGGCGCCGGTCTTTCCTATTTTGGTCTTAGGCTAGATTGGCCGCGCTAGGTCGACAACGCCGTAGAAATGAGGCGCATTGTGGTTGATTACCTTTGAGGTATATGCGCTCAACACAGGCTACGAATCATTGTGGCCACTACTGCTTTGTTTCATTCGCGATCCATTCGTCTGCGCTACCACGGTCGCGGAAAACCATCGTCGAGAGGCCAACGGACTCGCCTTTAGACCCAAACATTCGTGACATTCCAAAGCCGAAGCTATCAGGGGCTATGAACGCAATAATGAGCTGTGGATGCAAGTCACCAAGAGACTTTATTTGGATTAGTGACTTGTTAATATCGTCTGAATCAACGTGTAGTCGTTCACAATTCGTTCTATCAGTGATGCAAAGTCTGACATTGGCGATTTCAATGCTAGTAGCGATACTAGCGATGGCTTCTGATATCTCGTACGCATTTACTGTGCCGGTATAGTACAGTTCCACGCTGTGGTTTACTTTGTCGTAGGTGGTTCGAATTGGCATCAGTGCATCCGTGACGAATCACTGGGCGTTTAGATCCTCCATGATGTCACAGAGATGAGCAAACTATCCAGTCAAGCCTTAAAGGGAGAGATGTTCACAGAGGAATGTTCAATGAGGAACAAAGAAGGGGTTGTGAAGAGATAGTGGCGGAGGGGCAGGGATTCGAACCCTGGATAGGTTTAACCCTATGCCGGTTTTCAAGACCGGTGCATTCGACCACTCTGCCACCCCTCCGAACGATGCGCATGATACGAGATTATGGCGCCTTTGTTAAGCCACAATTGTGATCTTTGGAAGTTTTTTAGATCAATTGTGTTGAGCGCCATAAATTGCGACCATAGGCACATCAAAAAAGGACGCCGGTAATGGCTGAACTGTGGATGATTTTAGTGGTGTGTGGGGTAATCGTTTACTGGCAAGCTGCCATGCGCGCCAAGGAAATGGCCGTGGTTGCGGCCACCAAAGAATGCAAGTTGTGTGATGTGCAGTTGCTAGACCAAACGGTACACCAAACCAAGCTGTCCATGAGTCGCGACAGTAACGGTCAGTGGTGTGTGTGGCGAGATTACCAGTTTGCCTATACCGATGATGGCGATGCGCGCTTTGAAGGTCGGGTCACGTTGTTGGGTCGGCGAGTGTTGCGCGTTGCTCTTGAGACGTTCAATCCGGTAATCCACTGAGATGGAATGATGTAGGTTAGGAATGACATCGCCTAGCAGCACGCCCATACAGATATCATCCTGCACCATCCTGTACCATTCTGGCCCAGCGAATTTGGCCTTGTAGGGTGTGCATAGAAAATGGTTCGCCGATGCCTATGGTGATGTTTAGTCGGGTGGAGGCGGGCAGCAGTTGCGCAGTTTTGAGCGGCATACCGTGGATAGAGAAGTCTATGGCCTCGCACTCGACGGAAGTACCGATCAAATCGGGATTCTCGTCACACGCCTGCACATGGACAAAAAATCGGGTGTTGTGACTTACTCGGCGTTCATACGTTTGTCCATATTAGGCCCTGGAAAGGCTGTCGGTCTTCAAGGCTCGTTTGCTGCCCTACCCAGAGGCAGTTTTGCTGGGCGCGTGCCGCGACGAATTATTGACCGGAACGGCTTAGGCGCCAGAATCAATCAACTGGCGATAGGTCTTGAGATGCGCCAGGGCCTGCTCATGGTGGCCCAGTAGCTCAAACAGGCGCGACAAGTTATAGTGCGCATCGGCAAAAGCGGTGGCTCGTTGGTAGATCTCAATGGCCTGTTCTATGTGGCCCATGTCTTCCAATAGCGTGCCAAAATTGAAGGCGGCCAAGGCATGCTCTGGTTCCATTAACAGGGCGCGGCGGTAGTGGTCTTCCGCGGTTACAAAGTCACCAGACTCCTGCATCAGTCGCCCCAAGTTGACATGCGCATCCGCAAATTCAGGATCAAGTTCTAGGGCCCGCAGATATGCGGCCGGGGCTTCCTCTGGACTCACTGCCTCAAGGTCGACGCCGACGTCAAACCATTCATCACTGCTTAAGTCGTCACTGGTGGCAGCTGCCGCTGCTGCTTGACGGGCTAGGGGTGCGACATTGCCGGCGAGCTCGGCTATAGCGAAGTTGAAATGCAGCTGGCCCGATTCCGGGTTGTACACCTGATCTTGCTCACGAATGACTACGGCACCGCCAACGCCCGTAATGCGCAAGGAGGTAAGGCTACGATTAGCCGGCAAGCGGCGCTGCAGGCTTAGTAGAGTGCGGTTAATCTTGCTTTGATGCACGCCACCGCGGATTAACTCCTTGGCAGTGCGCAGCAACACAATGTCTTGAAAGCTGAACTGATAATGGGCCTTGCCGTCGCGCTCGGCGTCAATCACACCCCGAGCGATCTCGCGGATAACCCGGGGTGACAGTGCTAGCAGTTCAGCGACCGCGCGGGTCGAATAGCCCTTCATGGGTACCTAATCACGCTTAGCTTAACTGGCGGAGTAGGTCTTTGGCGATCACCGTTTGCTGGATCTCGGAAGTCCCTTCATAGATACGGAATAACCGAACATCTCGGTAAAAGCGCTCAATGCCATAGTCTTCGACATAGCCGGCGCCGCCATGGATTTGTACTGCGTTATCGGCGACTCTACCGACCATTTCGGTAGCAAACAGCTTGCACGCTGCGGCTAGTGCGGCGACGTTTTCGCCGTCATCGCGACGCCTTGCCACATCTTCGACCATGCATTTAGCCGCGTACATCTCGGTTTGACTGCGCGCTAACATAGACTGAATCATCTGGAATTCGACAATGGGTTTGCCAAATTGTTTACGCTCAGAGGCGTACTTAAGGCTGTCGCGAATCAGTCGCTCGGCAATGCCGACACTTAATGCGCTGATATGCAGGCGACCCTTATCCAGTACTTTCATGGCGGTCTTGAAACCAACATTTTCCTTGCCGCCCACGAGGTTTTCTTCACTGACGCGGACATCATCAAACATGACATCGCAGACATAGGTGCCTTGTTGGCCCATCTTTCGATAAGGCCTACCTAGGCTGATGCCTTCGCTCTTGGCGTCTACCAAAAAGGCGGAAACACCGCGGGCGCCTTTTTCGGCAGGGTTGGTGCGGGCAAACACCGTGAGCAGCTGCGCTTTGGGCGCATTGGTGATGTAACGTTTGGTACCATTGAGTAGGTAGTCAGTGCCTGATTTCTTCGCTGTCAGTTGTACGGCCGCAGCATCGGAGCCGGCGTCAGGTTCGGTCAGACAGAACGAGCCGATAATCTCACCAGTAGCCATGCCCGGCAGATACTGTTGCTTCTGCGCGTCGGTGCCATCAATGATCAGCGCCTGTGACCCAATGCCGACGTTGGTGCCAAAGACCGAGCGAAAGGCGGGTGAGGTATGCCCAAAGACGCGAGCAACGGCACATTCTTCGCTCATGTTGAGGCCCAAGCCGCCGTATTCTTCAGGGATCGTTAGGCCGAAAAGGCCCATTTCACGCATCTCTTGAATGACGTCCTCGGGGATCTGGTCTTCCTCGCCAACCCTTGATTCTAGTGGCCTGAGGCGATTGTCGACAAATTTATCAACGGTATCGAGTAGTTGTTTCAGGGTATCAGAGTCGAGCGCCATAATTCACCTTGTGAGCTTAGTATCAATGAGTCTTTGGATTGGCTTTTCACCATGTCCATCGCTCGCCACTGTCTATATAATGGCGGCTCTTTTTCACGTTGCTTAGTGAAAGGTCTGCATTGTAAGCATCCTTTCGGCAAAGTGCCATTGCAACACTGCCCTGTCGGGCGAGCGTAAACTAGGAGTCACTATGGCAGCATTCAAATGGGACGATCCATTCTTCCTTGACGACCAATTAACCGACGACGAGCGTCTAATTCGTGACACGGCTCGTGACTATTCGCAAGAGAAATTGCAAACGCGGGTCAAGCAGGCGTTCCGTGATGAGCATTTTCATCGCGAGATCATGTCCGAGATGGGCGAACTGGGTTTATTGGGCGCAACGCTACCTGAAGAGTATGGTGGGTCGGCGGTCAATTATGTGTCGTATGGCCTAGTAGCGCGTGAAGTCGAGCGCGTTGATAGTGGCTATCGCTCGGCGATGAGTGTGCAGTCGTCACTGGTGATGCATCCTATCTATAGCTACGGTAACGAAGCACAGCGTGAGAAGTATCTGCCGAAACTCGCCAGTGGCGAATGGGTAGGGTGCTTTGGTTTGACTGAGCCTGACTATGGGTCTGACCCAGGCAGCATGGTCACTCGTGCCGAGAAAACCAGCACGGGCTATTTGCTTAACGGCGCAAAGATGTGGATCACCAATTCACCCATCGCTGATGTCGCGGTTGTCTGGGCCAAGCTCGACGGCGTGATTCGAGGTTTTGTCGTAGAGCGCGGTATGAAGGGTTTTTCGACGCCGAAGATTGAAGGCAAGTTTAGCTTGCGCGCCTCTGTCACCGGCGAGATCGTGCTCGAAGATTGTGAGGTACCGGAAGAGAATCTGCTGCCAAATGTCAAAGGCCTGGCGGGTCCGTTTGGCTGCCTTAACAAGGCGCGGTACGGTATTTCCTGGGGCGCGATGGGTGCTGCTGAATACTGTTGGCAGGCTGCCCGTACTTATACCATGGAGCGTAAGCAGTTTAATCGCCCGCTCGCGCAAAATCAGTTGATCCAGAAGAAGCTCGCTGATATGCAAACCGAGATCACGCTGGGTTTGCAAGGCTCGTTACGCATTGGTCGGATGATGGATGACGACAATTGTCCGGTCGAGGTCATCTCGCTGATGAAGCGTAACAACTGTGGTAAAGCGCTGGATATCGCTCGTATGTCGCGCGATATGCATGGCGGCAATGGTATCTCGGATGAGTACCATGTGATCCGTCATCTGATGAACCTGGAAACGGTGAATACCTATGAAGGTACGCACGATGTTCATGCGCTGATCCTAGGTCGCGCCCAGACAGGTCTGCAAGCCTTCTTCTAGATCAATTTGGTCAGCCCCCGGTGGCAGTAATGCCCCGGGTCGGCTGGTTAACGGCGATGTCTTACACCCTGTAAGTCATTCGCTTGATTGCATAATGCTATCATAGGCCGGCTTAGGCCCGTCAGCCATTACTCTCCTCGCCTGCTTAATTCCTGTACAGCAATGGGCCGAGATAGTTGGCCTGCATTGCTGTTGTGGGGCGCTATCTATGGCGTATTTCCCTTCGTCTCATCACGTTTCTCCTTCGTTAGACGCAGTGATTAGCGTCATTTCAAATGCACTGTTAGTCAGTAAAGTGATCAACAC
>JBLHRT010000084.1:0-10115 GCA_047626255.1 Candidatus Azotimanducaceae bacterium | reverse complement strand
ATTCATGATTCTTTGGGGTTGTAAGACCTTTTAGTGCACCTCGACTCCAATCCCGACTCCACGGGGCCTCAACTCCACGTTCTGTTCAGATAGAATTCTGGGGGCAAGCGTTGGAGCGCGAGTGACTAGTCGTGCAGATTCAGCAGCGCTTCGTAAAAGCCGATGAGCAAGGATACCGTGGGGCCGGAGATGAGGATATCGCCTTCGATGAAGGAGAAGTGACCGTGATCGGGTCTGTGCCAAGTAAGGGCGTAGTTGCTGGCGTCGAGCACGCGGGCGAGGGAGATTTCGTGGATTTGGCTGACTTCGTCGGGGTTGGCGTCAACGCTGAAAGGTGGCTGGATGATGCCGACAATGGGGCTGATTTTGTAGCCCGCTTGAGTGTAATAGTCGCCGAGGCTGCCGAGGACTTCGATGCTGGAGGTGGCGAGGTTAATTTCTTCGCGGGTTTCGCGCAGCGCGGTGTCGACGGAACTGTTGTCAGTTGAGTCGACGCGACCGCCAGGGAAGCAGATATGGCCGGCGAAACGGATGCGGGGGTGACGACGAGTGACGATAATGGTTGGGCCGCTCGCATGGTTAACAATGAGCAGCAATACGGCGGAGTCTTTGGCGGCGCTGCGTACGTGTTGGGGGACAGAGTTTTCGACGTGGGGATTGCGTAGCTCGACTGGGGACGTGTCTTGACGCGCGGCAAAGTAAGCTCTGATTTGATCGAGGTCGGGCGCCAATGCGGGATGTCGGAGCACCTTTGACTGTTGCGCCTGAGCTTGTTTTGGATCTTGGGGTTGCACTGTTTTATCGCCTAGTTTGGTTGTGAACGATCTATTGTCAAAATGAGTCGCGAAAAATACCTGGTGGTAAGCGGCTGGTGGGTTATCGATGTACCTTAACTTCGGCGTCGCCTGTCAGGTGGATACTGGCATCCGCTATATATTAACTGAGAGCTGGGCCGCACCATGCTTAGCCTTGCGCCAGAGAAAAGACACCATCGGCATTGACGTCGGCAGCCAGGCCGCAAAACTCGCGGCGCGTCATATCATCAATCAACGTCTGGTCTTCCGTGTTGGCCCAGACACGCTCACCGGCTGGTGTTAAGCCGGCGATGTTGCCCGTCGCTGGACCGTCGGCGCCATACATCACGGCATAAGACTCGATGGTAATAGGGCCGACATAGTCTGCCAGACATTCTCGGCGTGGCGTGGCATCGACAGCGGCTTGCACATCTTCATGCTGGAAGTCTGTCTCTGGTGGCGTTGTTGAATATAGGCCAAAGGCATGCTTGGTGAGGTAGCCACCATTAGCCGTAATCATACCTTTTTGACCTGGCGCGGCGCGCAGCAACTCAACCATTCGGGCGATGCTATGCATCACGTAGTTATTCAGGGGGCCGCCGCCAAAAGTCAGGCCACCGGTGACTGTTAGGGGTTTGCTGGCATCCAGACCTAGTTCGTTAACAGCCACTTGTACGGCAGAGGGAAAACAGCTGTAGACATCGAGCAAATCGATATCGCTGACCTGCAAGCCAGCAAGCTCCAGCAGGCGTTTACCGGCGATACGGATAGCAGGTGACGAGTACAGGTTGTCGCGATTCGACACAAAGTAATGATCATGAGCATCGGTACCAGCCCAGGGGTAGACCCATTGACTCTCATCAATGTTCAGCTCGCGGGCCTTGGCCACCGAACACATGATCAGCGCGGCACCCATGTCGACAGCACTATTGGAGTTCATCAGCTTGGGGTAAGGATAACTGATCATGCGATTCGACGGAGCTGGGGTACGAATGGTCTCGGCGTCGACGGGCGCCTTAATCCAGGCGTGTGGATTATCCGATGCCACCTTACTGAAGCCAGCCCAGAGCTCGGATATTCGCTTGAGGTGGGCATCGAGGGTTTCACCCTTTTGATGCCGCAGCGCATTTTCGAACATGGGATACAATTGGATGGGCATACGAATACCCCGCGCCACCTCTGCCTCGGCAGACATGGGCGCCTCCTCACCCATCATCCGTGAATAGTCACCAGAAGTTTCTGTGACGGGCAATTGAATCCCCGCCTTACGCGCCTTTGCTTGACTGTTACCATTCTCGGCGCCCGTTATCACGATCAATGATTTGTCGCCATTGAGAATATCCAGCGCTGACTGATTAACAACCGTCTGCACCATGTTTCCGCCGAAACATGAGCCGACTGTTTCCGCATCAGGCACACCAATTTTTTCAGCGACATAACCCGCTGGCTGTTTGTAGCGCCAAATGCCGCGGATCACCCGAACTGATTCCACCGCGGCAAGCAAACCCTCATTGCCAGTGTCGCGAGCGGCCTGGCGCACTGCGTCGACCATCATATCGATGGGCTGCTGGCCAGCCAACGGGTCGGCGGGCCGCTGTTCAACTTGTGCCACGCCTATGATCACGGGAGTGTTGGGGTTCATCATTAATAGCTGCTCCTAATCTCTAAAAAAAAGTTCTAAGTAAAAAGCTCTAAGCACAAAGTTCTGAATAAAACGTGTTGAGTGAAATTATGTCCAACGAGTCGATCGCTATTCTGCCACAGTATGCAAACCAATGAGAATGTGGTTTGCTTAACCCATGCCTAGTCCTTTGAAAATCGCGATCACGCCTTGGTCTATCAGCCAGACCGGCCATGCAGATGAACTGGTGACTCAGGCTGAGATCGCCGAGTCACTGGGATTTCACTCGTTTTGGTTGCCAGAGAATCACTTTGGCGATGCCCGCGCTATCCCCTCACCCCTGACACTGCTCGCGGCCATAGCAGCCCGTACTCGGCACATATTGTTAGGCACGACGTCTTACTTGCTGCCTATCCGACACCCTTTGCAGGCGGCAGAGGAGGTGGCGGTCGTCGATCGTTTATCCGGCGGCAGAATCATTCTCGGTGTGGGCCGAGGCGCCCACCCAGCCATGTTTGACGCCTTTGCTGTGCCGGCCAAGCAAAAGCGCCAATTGTTCGAGCGTCACCTCGACATCATGCGCCGCGCTTGGCAGGGAGAGCCCATTTCGGTCGATAGCGAAACGCCTATAAGGCTGGCCCCCCTACCCGTGCAACAACCGCACCCGCCTATCTGGGTAGCGGCTTTTGGGCCGCTGGCCTTAAAGCAGGCAGGCACACTAGGGCTGCCCTATTTGGCATCGCCCATTGAGACCCTTGAAACATTGCAACAAAACTATGCCCGCCATCAGCACTTTGTGCAGGCCGCGGGCTTTGCGCCGATGGATACAATTCCAGTGATGCGGACGATATTTGTCACGGAGCGCACCGCGACCCGGCGCCAGGTGATCGCAGCGGTGGAAGCTATGGCCCCGCACACCATGAGGTCATCACAGGCCAACATTGCGGACTGGGCACTGATTGGCAGCGCCGCTTATGTGCGAGACAAGCTCGCCGAGTACCAAAACACGCTGGGCCTAACACACGTGATCGCCAGAGGGAGGATTGAAGGAGTCACCGACGCCGCATGGCGCAAGAGCCTAGAAACACTGGCTGGGATTGGCTCTTAGCTCTGGTAGCAGCTCTGGTAGCCCTTGACACCTATTCAATCACCTTGATCAACTGCCCAGGCACCGGCTGCCCATCCGGATACAAGCCATTGATAACCCGCAGCTTATCCAACGCATAGTTAGTAATCGGCGATTCTGCAGCCAGAGCTTCCATGGTCGTGCCCTGCTCGGCTCGCACGACCTGCAACTTAGGATCGCGGATCTTTTGCCGATCTTCTCTGTCCATCAAATCAAAACTAAAGATGGTACCGATGAAATCTTTGTCGTTGGCAACCTTAGCAAGATCATATTGACCAGAACCTGTCATGACATAGGCCAGGCGACGGCGCTGATCAAACAGCACCGCGACGCGCACGGGTCTTGTGCCATAGGGCGAGTCAGCGCGTTCGGCGATACCTAAGAATCCCGGCAAACGGGAAATCGTCACATCGCGACCTTCCCGCAGATTCAAACCCAATTGTTTCTCAAGAAACTCCCGACCTACGACGCCGTCGCGGATTCGTTCGGTACCGATCGCAAACACCGCGTCGCCTACCATTGAGAGAGCCTGGACACCCTGCGAGGTATATTCAATGCGCCAGTTCACGGGAAATGACAACTTGATCCCGAGCTTTGGATGGTAAAAACGGTTCTTGCGCACAATCCCGGTTTTACGTGTCGGCCCAATGGTAAGGCCATTTAGCTTCTCCAAAAATTCATCGGCACCAACGAACTCATCGCCATCGACAACCAGTCGGTTCGATTCGATGATCGCCTCGGCATAGCGCGTATCGTTATCTGGGTGTGAAGACAAAATACCGTGGTAGACCCTTGGCGCGCGCTTCTCCAATCGAGCCTGGTTATATTCAACGCGATCTTTGTCTTTGAGGATCTCGATAGTGCGCAGCATGGCTTCAGGCGCGTACCCGGCCTTGGCCATGTAACTGGCTCCCACGGCATCTGCCTCGAGTTCGAAACCGCGACTATAGCCTTTCATCAACACGTCGCCGAGCATACCGCCCAGATCATAGACACCAGGCACTTGGGTCAAAATCGATGCAACGATGGTGACACCGCCCAACAACTTACCCGTACTTTGGTTACGCAGACCGTGCTTCTCGGTGACATGAGCAACTTCATGGCCCAACACGGCAGCCAGTTCTGACTCGGAATTCATATGCAGCAGCATGCCGCGAGTGATGTAAATGTAGCCGCCGGGCAAGGCAAACGCATTGATCATGTCATCGTTGAGTACCGTAAAGGTAAAGGCTAGCGTCGGCCGACTGCTCTTCGCAGCGATTCGTTGGCCGACCCTGTCAATATAGGTTTGCAGCGCCTTGTCACGATACACCCCGTACTGCCCCAGAACTTTCTGATGCTCCTTAGCACCCAGCGCGACCTCATCCTCTTCAGACATGGCGGCAGCAGGTTGACTGACCAGCCCCAACACACACACCAGCAAAAGCCCAAAACACAGCCATTGCGCCTGGCGCTGAAAACTCATCATGCCCCGTATACTCGCCATTAATCGTTTCCTTTTCCTACCCCAAGTTATTTTGGCAGCAAATATCGCCGCAGGTTCACTACGATAGCCCATATCGCCCAAACCTTTGTCAGCGACGGGCGAAAAACCGCTCTGACAAGCAATTATCGCATTAAATACCATACCGCTGATTTACAGGCCCGATTCTAGGGTGAATAATACCCCCGCTCATCCCGTGTTGGGAACCCGTGAAATTTTCAAACAGATACTGTTGTCCAGACATGCCTAAATGCCCGCTTACATGCTCTCCGCAACCCTTGCGTTGCCCACCGGCGATAAATCTCTGGCGGCCAATAGGACTATTACTGCTCGCCTGCATCGCTTGGGGCGCTAGTGCACAAGACAATTTACCCTTCTTGAAGGAGCAGGCCGCAGAGTACCCCGCTGCCATCGAGGGGTATCAGACACTGATCGATGAGATCATTGTAGATCAGGGCAACTATTCCCTAGCCTTGGCCGAACCGCTGATCGGATTGTCTCGGAGCCTGCTAAAAACCGGCGATGTTGACGCCGCCGAACAGGCAGCGCGACGCGCCCAGCATTTGTACCACCGCAACGATGGTGTACTCGCCATTGGCCAGGTCGACGCCATCAAACTGCTGGTGCAATACTATCTGCAGACCGGCCAGCCGGCGCTTGCCGACCAACAACAGCAATTTGCCTACTACCTGGCGACTCGCCAGGGTTACAACAGTGAAGACCTACTGCCCGCCGGCTACGAGTTAGCCGACTGGTACAAAGAAACCGGCCAGTATCGAGCGGCAAGGCGAACCTTGGAACGTATCATTGAGCAATACGCGCCACAGCCTAGGGCCGCTGAAGATTCCTCCGTTCATCCTGCGCTGCTGGCAGCCTATACTCGGCTGGCGACGATCACACGTCTTGATGGCGTTTGCTGCAGCTATAGAAAACTCGACACTGCCGCCCAGCTTTTTAACACCAATGAGATGCTGTCCAGCCAGCAGAAAATGGCGCTTAATCTGGCGCTCGGTGATGCGCACTTGTTGAGCAACCGCAATACCGAGGCCATGGACTACTACCGCAAGGCGTGGCTGATCAGTGAGGCGGAGCAACTCGACGCCTTCGATGTGCCTCGCGAAATTGCTCAGTCGGGCGTGCTCGTGCGGCGTGATCCCAGCCATCAGGTCTGGCTGCCCCGGACCGAGCGCTCGGGATTCGCCACCAACAATTCGAGTCATGGCGCATTCTCCAGAGAATTTCGCCAGGCAAGCGTCGAAGAGCGCCTGTCCCTTGCCAGCCTACCTCCCCAATCCTTCACGCTGCCGCTGAACAACAATAACTATCAGGTGAGTATTCGCGAAACCTATACCGACAACAAAGCAGACAGAGCCCGGTCAATGATCGGCGCGCCGTTTCAATTCAGCTACAGCCAACTCATGCATATCCTGCCCAATAGCTTGCAAAAGCCAGAGAAACTGGCAGATCTGGCCATTGAAATGGAATTCACCGTTGATGCTGATGGAAATCTACGTGACATTAGCATTCTCAATGAATCATTACCCCGAGGCCTGCGAACCATGATGCTCAAGGTTTTGGTCAAGAGTAAATTCAGGCCGCGCCTAGAAAATGGCGTGCCGATGGCCACCCAAGGCGTCAAACTGATCCAGACCTTTAAATCAAGCGTGTAAACTACTATGACAACAATCCGCGGCATCGCCCTCTTCACTGGCTTATTGATGGTGGCTTCGGCTATGGCTAATCCGGATGTCGTCGCCACTGAAATGCCTACTTATCTGTTTTCGCCGCCTGTCTTGCCCACCCTAGAGCAAGATTCTCTGTACGAAGAATTTTATCAAGCTTATGGCCGCGGCGACTATATCGGGGCCGAGGCCAGCATGTCGGCGTTATTAACTCTAGCGCTTGATGACTCGGCATTAGCGCCCGAGACAGAAGCCAAATTGCGCTCCAACGCCGCCGTTTTGCAAGCACAGCTACTGTTCAGCTCGGATAATTCAGACTACGCAGCCTCGGCGCTACGTCAGCTAGCACAGGCGACGGAACTCTTATCGACGCTAGACGCCTTTCACCCGATGCTCAATCGGGTTTTGCTGGTCACCTCCCTAATCCATGAGTTACAACAGGACTATGAGCCGGCACTTGATGCGCTGCGACATGCCCAACACCTGGTCCACCGCCAGCATGGCGTGTATGCGGGCCAGCAAATTCCTATTGTTGAGCGGATCGCCAATGTTAGCCACCAGCAGGGTGATGTACTCAGTGCCGATAGGGAATACATGTTCGAGCTGATGATCGCTGAGCGTACCTATGGCACCGACAGCCCGGAACAGGTTCCTATGTTGGTCAAGGCAGGTAATCACTTTGCGCTGCGCGCGGCCAGCCAGCCGTCTATTCAATCGCTGGCATTCGGCAATGCAAGCCCCAGCGAATATCGACAAATGCGCCCGATGTTGTTTCGTACCGCCTTTGAGATGTATGAAAATGCCATCCGCATTGGCGAAATAGCTTACGGTCCCGATGACCTGCGCCTGGTTCATCCACTCAGGGAGATGGCCTATGCAAGAATATTACAAGGCACGGGCCAGCGTCGGGCCGAAAAGGCCCTTGAACGGGTTCTGGATATTATCGTTGCTAATCCGGGCACAGATATCCCTGACCATGCGAGGGCGCTGGTCGCCTTGGCTGATATTTATACCATCACGGGCGATAAGGCTGCCGCTGAACACTACCTACAGGCTTGGCAGCTTCTAGAGACAGACCCTACATATAAGGATCTGCAAACAACGCTATTCAACACGCAGCGTCGGCTATACCCCTTTTCTGACCCAGCCAATGGCTTGTTAAAGCAACCGATGAGCGTCGAGCCGGGCGAAGAACTCTATGTCGACCTTGGTTACAGCATTCGCGAAAATGGTCGCACGTACAAGGTCAAAATTGTCGACAGCAATCTGCCGAATGCGTACAAGCGCGAGCTGCAGACTTGGTATCATCGAGCGAGGTTTCGACCACGCATTGAGCAAGGCGCCCTCGTGCCTGTCGATGATTTGTTGTCACACCAAGTTTATATCGTGATCGAGCCCCGGCCAGAACTCAGCGCTGATGGTGATGGTGATGGTGATGGTGATGCTGAGGCTGAGGCTGAGGCCAACACTGAGGTTGAAACAAACCCTGATGTTGGCGTGACCCTTGAATCTGAGACGGTCAATGAAGTAGACCCATCCATCACCCTTAAGATGTCAGAGCCACTGCGCCGAGACGCGCCCCAACCTGCCCAGACACCTGTAATTCTTGTTCGATAAACGGTGCTTAACGATTCTCGGGAGTCTCTTCGTCAATCAAAAATGCTTTAAGCTGGGCCGCCAGCGCCTTACAGGCAGCATTACCAGGGCGCGCCATAATCGGGATAGGAATCACCAGCCCCGCCAGATAAGACGTGCCATTCGCATCGGCACTGATTTCCCCAGCAGCGGTGAGGTTCTGCAAGTCCCAGATAGACGCTTCATAGGAGGCATCCTCCTCCCAATAGGTCATGCCGAAGCAACCGCCTCCAAAGGTCGAAATGGTGCAACTGAAGCTGCCACCCTTGTCGGTGGTGATCGTGTCACCTTCGATCCATGCGAGATAACGTACTTGGGATGCATCAATGCGGTCCTGGACGCCGGGCTGAGAAAATAATAACTCAAGATCTGAGGCTGAACTGGGCGCAAACCGGGGCTCGAACCAAGGATAAAATTCGTCTTTAAAGGCCTGCTCTGGAATCAACCGAATCGCATCATCACCCCCACTCAAAGAGTCAGAGATACAATCGGTAAAACTGACTTCTGTCTCACGGTCGTTATAACTGGCGCGCCCTAACACCACCAACGCCTCACCCGTTTTCATACCGGTATTCGACTGTCGCGATTCCTCAACGCGGGTAGCTGAACAACCAGCCAGCGCGGCGATCGACAATACACCCAAGAGTTTCAGTCGCCTGCTGGCTCCCGGCATAATTTCAATAGATCGATTCATCGATGCCTCCTACCCTCAGTACCCATAGATCATCAACCTATATTTCCAGTTCAGCATCAGCTGATTCGGGGTTCAGGCTCTGAACCCAAGCATCTATCCCAGGCTGATCTCCCAGCTCCACAGCGATCCGTGCGCCACCGTCGCGGATTGCCAGCATGGTCGCCTCGTTCAATGCTTCTTTTGAGCCAAAAACCGAGGCCTCACTTTTGCCATAACCGACAACTGTCCATTCTGAGATCTTCTGGCGCTCAGCGTTGTACAACGTCATACGATACTGGATCGATGCTGAATAGAAATTGAGGCCCGATACACTCGGGGTCAGAAAGCCGAATTTCTTAATTTCGGGCACCAACACACCATCTAGGCCCGGCAACATGGTGGCGTCTACGGGGGACTTGTTGACCTCAACCACATTGGTAAACATTGCCGCCGTCAGATTTCGGAAAAATGTCAGGTTCTGGGCGCCAAATTCAATTTGCCAAGTGCCATTTTGTTCAATTTTTTCGTCATGTCGAAAAGTCTTGAAAGTATCCGAGTAATAGACCCCAATTCGGGCAGGAATCTTTTTCACCAAGGGGGTTGGGGACGATCCCTCAACGGTGATCGAATTCACGCAACTGGTCAGCAACGTCGTGAAAGCCAGCACCGCCAACGACTTTCGGAGCGTTCGCCAACCCAGCTGTTTACCGCCAGTATTACATGACAGTAAGGGCAGGTAGGTTCTTGTGACAGCTCGCGCTGCCGCCGGGATTGCATATTGATCTATCATTTCGCTCGTGAATACCCCCGCTTAACACTTTCCAAATCTTATCCTACCGCCGCAGCAGTCGAATACCTAACGAGAAGATCCTCTATATCTATTGAATCTGATATTTGGCAGATAAATTCCTACGAAACGGGAACGTTACCGAAGGGTTGCCTGTCAAAGAGTTCGAACCGCTGCGCAAAGATTGTGATCTATTCAGGTTAATTTCAGCTTTGCCATGGCACAATAGACACGCAACACGGACGGCACGTTCCTTTTCATGCCCACGGACAGCTGCACACACCGTTTTTTATACGCGTTAGGACATGAATTGG
>JBLHRT010000083.1:0-10135 GCA_047626255.1 Candidatus Azotimanducaceae bacterium | reverse complement strand
GCTTGAGCAGGTCCGCCAGAGGGAACCCGATCCAGGGCACGACCATTGACCAGGCCTCGACGCAACGCAATCGATAAACGCGCTCCTCCAACGGGTGCGGCTTGAGAATATCCTCAAGATTAAACGTCCCCGTCAGCTCGGCCTCGCCAGCAATTTCTACCTGCCAGGGGTCGGTCTTGAAGTGAGCCGCATTCTCCTTAGGGTCACTCTTGCCGGTCCCGAATTCGTAGAAGTTGTTGTAGCCGGTAACCACATCCCAAGGCGCTGGTGCCTCCGTCGTTGAGTAGGCGCCAGGTACGGCTTGCCCTACCTTAGCTTGCAACCAATCAGGTGCACGGGATGCATATTCAACCGAGCCGGAATAATGCGCTATGGCAGCCTGGGCCGCACTCGGAATAAGGCTCGGCACGAGACCGGCACCCAGTAACAGCCCCGCGCCCTGCATGAATTCTCGACGACGCAGGTATGTTGCCTCGGACGTTATCTCAGATGACTTAATATCACCCGCTTTCTTGATCAGCATTAGCGTACTCCATCCTTTACAACAAAAGTTACACCACAAAAGGGCTATGACAGTAAGCTGGACGATGACTGAACAATCAAGGTGGCCACCACGGTGGAACCGACGGCTATATCCATCCACTTCAACCTATGGACTATCGACCGGGGGATTTGTTACAACAAGCACATTGGCAACCAACGCTTGATCACCGAATAACCAAGCGCGGGCCAGCCATGCGCTATCAGACATTCTCTGAACTCTGAGGCCGCCGGCGCAACAAGGCCTGCACGGGACCTGAGCCCGCATAGATGAGCGACATACCCAGTAGAACCAGTGGAGGATTAGCGAAGATCAGCGCAAACAGCCCCGCCACCACTAACATATACATGAAAGGCACGCGCTGCATATCGACTTGCTTGGGACTGTAATAACGAAAATTGCTCACCATCAATATGGCCGCAACCACGGTCATACAGGCCAAGGGGATCGCTATCGGCAGCGTCGCATCGCTGGTAAAATTATCCGCCCATACCCAGACTGACGTCGCCACGACACCCGCAGCCATAGGGCTGGCGAGACCAAAAAATACAGTATTATCGGGCTTGGTATTAAATCGCGCCAACCGCAGGGCCGCACAAGCCATATACAGAAAAGCCACCATCCAGCCAAATTTGCCGAGATCCGACAGTACCCAGCTGAACATCAAGACCGCCGGTGCGACCCCAAAGGCCACGAGGTCGGAGAGACTGTCATACTGCACACCAAATTCGCTTTGTGTATTGGTCAAGCGAGCTATTCGACCATCTAGGGCATCCAGAAAACCGGCGATGATAATGGCTATCGCTGCGTTTTCGAGCACGCCGCTCATGGCTGAAATGATCGCGTAGAACCCAGAGAACAGGGCACCGGTGGTAATCAAGTTTGGCAACAAGTAGATACCGCGCCGCAGGCCCTCGCGCTCTTGCGGCTGCCCCATTGAGGGCGCCTCGTCTAGATTTTCATCTCCTGATGTGTCGTTGTTGACATTCAGGTCTTCAGAATCTTCTCGCCTATTCATAGCAACTGCCCTTTTGCAAAGCCTATCTCGGAAATCTATTAGCTAGATAGCGAGAATTTTCTCACCCCTGGAAACGCCAGAAACGCCAGACCGTACAACCTCAAGCACAACAGACTCAGACATGGCGCGCAGAAAGGCGTCGAGCTTATCTGATGGGCCCGCCAATTGAATCGTGTAAGTATTATGCGTCACGTCAACGATCTGGCCGCGAAAAATATCCGCCGTACGCTTGATTTCCGCCCGTTGGGCCCCGGTCGCCTTGACCTTTATTAGCATCAACTCGCGCTCTATGTGATCACCATCGGTCAAGTCGACAAGCTTTACAACCTCAATCAGCTTATTCAGCTGCTTGGTGATTTGCTCAATCTGGGTGTCACTCGCTGACGTCGTCAGCGTCAGTCGCGACAAGGTTTCATCTTCCGTCGGCGCTACCGTCAACGTTTCGATATTGTAGTTTCGCTGCGCGAACAAACCCACCACTCGCGACAAGGCGCCTGCCTCGTTCTCTATTAATACAGAAATAATCCTACGCATCAGTTCCGCACCCCTTTCTTCAGCCACATATCCTGCATAGAGCCGTTCGGGGCTACATGCATGGGGTACACGTGCTCATTGGGATCCACCATAATGTCAACAAAGACAAGCCTGTCTTTGAGCGCGAACGCCTGCTCAAGCACGCCGTCGAGCTCGGCTAAGGTATCAACCTTAAACCCAACATGACCATACGCCTCGACCAGTTTGACAAAGTCAGGGAGCGAATCCATGTAGCTGTTCGAATGGCGCCCCTCATACTGCATATCTTGCCACTGCTTAACCATGCCCAACGAGCGATTGTTGATATTGATAATTTTGACCGGCAAACCATATTGCGCACAGGTTGATAGCTCCTGTATGTTCATTTGAATACTACCCTCACCGGTGATGCAAACCACCACCTCATCGGGGAATGCCATCTGCACACCCATGGCCGACGGCAAGCCGAAACCCATGGTGCCCAAACCACCGGAATTAATCCAACGCCGGGGCTTATCGAAGGGGTAATACAGGGCGGCAAACATCTGGTGCTGACCCACATCGGAAGTCACGTACGCATCACCTTTGCTGGCCTTGTAGACCGCCTGCACCGCCTGTTGCGGCTTAATCGTTTTGCCATCAGCACAGGGGGTGACATGCAGGCTATCCTGCTTGCGCCAGCTTTGAATCTGCTCCCACCATTCCGCCAGCCGAGCCGATTGAGTATCAGTCCGCTCACCAATCTTCGCCCGACACAGCTCAACCATTTCAGTCAGGACACTCTTGACTGGACCGACAATGGGCACGTCGACGACTACGATCTTGGAGATCGACGTGGGGTCGATGTCGATATGAATGATTTTTGCGTAAGGGCAGAACTTGGCGACAGTATTAGTCACCCGATCATCAAAGCGCGCGCCAACAGCGATCAATACATCACAGTGATGCATCGCTTTATTCGCCTCAAAGGTACCGTGCATCCCCAACATACCGAGAAACTGCTCGTCTGTGCCGGGATAGGCGCCCAGCCCCATCAAGGTGTTGACGATGGGGTAACCTAACATCTGGGTCAAGGCAATGAGTTCATCACACCCTTCCCCTAGAATTACCCCGCCACCGGCATAAATCATCGGCCGCTCGGCTTCTAGCAACATCGTCATAGCCTTCTTGATTTGCCCGGTATGGCCCTTAGCCGCGGGACTATACGAACGCATACTAAGCTGCTGCGGGTACTCAAACTCAACCATATCTGTTGGATTGGTGATATCTTTCGGGATATCGATAACCACCGGCCCAGGCCGGCCCGATGACGCGATATAAAACGCCTTTTTCACCGCCATGGGAATTTCAGCGGCATTTCTCACCAGAAAACTGTGCTTGACGATAGGGCGGGAGATACCCACCATATCAGTCTCCTGAAAAGAATCAGTGCCGATCAAGTGACTTTGAACCTGCCCAGAAATCACCACCATTGGAATTGAATCCATGTATGCCGTGGCTATGCCGGTGATGGCATTGGTCGCACCAGGACCCGAGGTCACGAGCACGACACCAGGCCGCCCCGTGCTGCGCGCATAGCCGTCAGCCATATGGGTTGCGGCCTGCTCGTGTCTAACCAGAATATGTTTAATCCGATCTTGCCTGAAGAGCGCATCATATATATGTAATACGGCGCCTCCCGGATAACCGAACACATAGTCGACACCCTCTTCCTGAAGGCAGCGGATCAAAATGTCTCCGCCAGATAGCATTTCCAACTTTTTCCCCTTATTTTTCCGGGCTTATGAGGCCGGGCATTCTCAATCAAAGCAGCCGAGGCTGTCAATCCTTTAGACCTTTCGACCGCAATTTGCCCCGTTCGAGGCTAGGACTAGTCGAATTTCATGCGCGCATGCGCTAGTATTTTACGCGAGTTATCCGAGTGTGGCTTATATGAGAAACTTCATCTGTGTTCTGATTGTGTCAATAATGTCTATGAGCGTCTTCGCTCAAGACTACTACACTTGGGTGGATGCTAATGGCATAACGAACTATGCCCAGCAGAACCCTCAGGGCCTTGAAGCCCGCTTGGTAGGGCGCTCTCAGGATACCGACAAGGATAATGCGATCGTCGACACGCGCAGTGGGTCGAGACCCGGGGCCCAGGCATTTAATAAGGCGACGCAACAAGCCGAACAAGCCGCCGAACAGGCAACTCAAGCCTCTCAAATAGACACAACCAGTGAAGCCGTCGATCCAGACCAGATTATCGCAGACGATCGCGCGGCCATGGCTGCCAAGATCGCTGAGCAAAAGCGTGACAACTGCAATATTGGCAAAAAACAGCTCACAACACTGAAAATGTATAACCGCATTCGCATCATGGATGAAAATGGTGAGGAACGAATCCTCACTGAAGAAGAAAAATCCTCACGCACTGCGACGGCTCGCCAGATCATTCGAGATAACTGCACGACCTAGTCGCGCCAGATCAACGTCGCCATACGCCCGGTGACGCCGTCCCGACGGTAAGAATAATAGGCCGGATTGCAGTAAGTGCACTGTCCACCACCACTCACTGTACCCACCCCCGCTTGCTGTAACTGCAGCCTGGCGATCGCATATAGGTCAAGCATCCAATGCTGTGAATCGCGACCTACGCCAAATCCCGTATCGTCCTGGAAGCGGGATCTGACCTGAGTGTCGACCTCGTAATGACATGGACCAATGGCGGGCCCCAGCCAGGCCAGCAGATCGCTACTCTCAAAGCGCGACACCACCTGGCCGATAATACCCAGCGCAAGCCCGCGCCAGCCGGCATGCACGGCGGCAATTTCCCGACCATCACGACTGCACAATAGAATGGGCAAGCAGTCGGCCACCATAATCGCCAGCACCTGACCGCTGGTCTGGCAGAAGGCCGCGTCCGCTTGAATCACTGAGGCTGGCGCAGGGCTCGAAAACACCTGGTTCGAGGGAATGTGAATATCAGTGCCATGTACCTGGGTCAACCAAGCGGGTGTACTAGGCAGCCCAATTTCACGCTGCAGCAGTTGTCGATTGAAGGCGACATGCTCTGGCTGGTCGCCAACATGTAAGGCCAGATTCAGTGAGCCATAGACACCCTCGCTAATACCACCTGCACGCGCAGTCACCCGGCTGTGAACGTTAGCTGGCGGCTCCCAAACGGGTTCCTGCCAACTTAACGGCGGTCTACCGGAGGCAACATCAACCATTAATCATCATCGTCGATATCTGCCAAATTCAGACTCGCCAACAGACCTTCGAGGTCCGCGGGTATCGGCACCGACCAATGACACTCCTCATCGGACAAGGGGTGTTGCAAGCTCAACTCGCGGGCATGTAATGCAGGACGCGGAAATAACTGCAGCGCCTCGAGCAACGCCGGATGCCGATTGCGTGGAATCTTGTAACCACCCCCATAGGTTTTGTCGCCGATTAGGCTACGATGGATATGCTGCATATGTACCCGTATCTGATGCGTTCGACCTGTTTCCAGCGATACTTCCAGACGCGCATGCTCGCCAAACTGCTTGAGCACCCTGAAGCGTGTCATCGCTTCCTTGCCATCTTTACGCACAGTCATCTTAGTCCGTTGGCTAGGGTGTCGACCGATCGGGGCATCCACTCTGCCGGGACCGTCGAATGTGCCATACACCACGGCCTCATAGATGCGCTTGACACTGCGATCTTGTAGCTGCTGAACCAGCCTGTGCTGGCTCTCCAAGGTTTTGGCCACCACAAGCAGTCCCGTCGTATCTTTATCGAGTCGATGCACAATACCCGCTCTGGGCACAGCATCCAGAGACGGACAATAGAACAGCAACGCATTGAGTAACGTGCCGTCGAGGTTACCGGCGCCCGGGTGGACAACCAGACCCATGGGTTTATTGACGACCAACAACGCCTCGTCTTCATAGACAATATCTAGGGCTATATCCTCAGGCTCGGAGGTCACTTCCGTGGCGACGACTTCAATGGCAATATGCTCACCACCGAACAGCCGCGACCCGGTTCTTAGGGCCTCCCCGTTCACCTTGAGCCCGCCTGACTTAATCCATGCTTGAAGCCGTGAACGGGAATACTGCGGGAACAACAAGGCAGCAACGTGATCTAACCGTTGCCGCGCCATATTGTCAGGCACTTTCGCTTGATGGGAGATCTCTACTGGCATACAACCTGCTAACACTACTTGGGAATGGGCGGAGGCTATGGTTAAATAGCTCGGATTTCAAGCACCTGCCTTGTCTCTTGCACTAATGGGAAGAATCAACACATATGCGTCTAATAATGACTTTGATCGCGGTGGCACTCTTGACCGCTTGTGGCAGCGATCCTGTCGAGGACCCAGATGCGACTGAACTGGAATTCTATCAGAAAGCCCAGAGCAGTTTACGCAGTTCTAATTACGATGATGCAGTTTCTCGCTTGCAGTACCTCGAAGCGAGATATCCGTTCGGGCGTTATGCCGAACAGGCCCAGCTGGAAATCATCTACGCCTACTATAAGAGTAACCAGCCAGAAGCCGCCAGAGCCGCCGCCGACCGATTTATTCGCCTGCACCCCCGACACCCCAATGTTGACTATGCCTACTACCTACGTGGCATGGCCTCATTCGAAGAAGATGAAAATTTTCTCGCCAAATTTTTACCCATGGATCCATCTACTCGCGACCCTGGCGCCGCTAAGGACTCCTTCAGTGACTTTGCGCAACTGATCAACCGCTTCCCCGGTAGCCAGTATGCACCAGACGCGCAGAAACGAATGGTTTACTTGCGCAACCTGCTGGCACAGTCCGAAGTCAACGTTGCCCGTTACTACATCTACCGCGGCGCCTACATTGCTGCCGCTAATCGCGGCCGCTATGTTTTTGAGAACTACGAGGAAACACCGTCTGTGCCTGACGCGCTGGCGATTATGGTCGAGGCCTACAATCTGCTCGAGATGAAGCAACTCGCTGGCGAATCATTAAAGGTCTTGAGCACCAACTTTCCCGACCACTCGTCTCTGGATGAAAGCGGCCAAATGAAACGCAGCAAATCGGTTAAAAGCAACGAGCGCTCGTGGATCAACAGATTGACCTTTGGCCTGATTGGGTAAATAGACGAGCAAGCCGTCGGATAATCGACAGGTTAGCTCACCGAAAAATCAATCGGCAACGACGCTATGGCTGATGCTGCACCCGATGGATCACAAAGCCTGCAACGCACGACCCTTTTGCGAGTCTACAATTACTATCGCATTCTGATTTCGTTTCTCTTCCTGTTCCTGTTTTTGGACAGCAATTTCAACGCCTTTATTGGCAAGTTCAACCCAGGCCTGTTCCAGATAACCATCATGGTCTATCTGTGCATGAATATCGTCGTTGGCCTTGCAACCTTCTTTATTCGCGTGGAATGGCTTGTCAAAACGACGCCAGCTTTCGCCATATTGCTGGCCGACATCATCTGCCTGACCTTGCTGATATCCGCCAGCGGAGGGGTTTCTTCAGGCCTCGGCAACTTCCTTATCTTCACTTGTGCGTTCAGTGGCAGCTTGATTTTGGGACGCGTCTCAAGCGTGATACCCGCGATCGCCTTCATTCTCGTGGTCTATGACGAGTTCTATCTGTTTTTCCTTGGCGAGAATAGTCTTCAAAGCTTCTTTCAAGCAGGTGTGCTCGGAGTGGTGTATTTCGTTGCCAACGTGTTTTTCCAGACGGCCTCACAGCAACTGCGCAAAACTGAAAGCCAAGTTTATACCCTCGAACAGATCAATCAATTGATTATCGATACGTTGAAAACCGGGGTTGTGGTTGTCACCAGTACGGGAAAAATCAAATCCATCAATCATGCTGGCGAATCTTTTCTGCGCATACCGGCAGAGCCTGGCATTGCCCGAGATAAGCTGCCTTACCGCTTGGTCGACAAGCTCAACGACTGGAAAGCTAGCCCCCAAAAGGGCTCTGCCGTATTCCATACCCGTGAGACTTCACCCGAGTTGATTGCCTCGTTCTCGACGCTAGGCTCTGCTGGCGATGACACCGATACGCTGATCTTTATCGAGGATAGCACCGAAGTCCAACGACAAGCCCAGCAACTCAAGCTGGCAGCCTTAGGTCGCCTCTCCGCCAGTATTGCCCACGAAATTCGCAACCCTCTGGGCGCCATCAGTCATGCGGCTCAGTTGCTCCGTGAGTCGCCTGACCTGAGCAAGGGCGATCTGCGATTGAGCGAAATCATTCAGAATCACTGTCTGCGTATGAACGGCGTTATTGAAAACGTGCTGCACATGTCTAGGCGCACCAATGCAGCGCCGCAGCTACTGCCACTAGTCGAATGGTTAGCGCACTTTGTCAGCGAATTTGTCGCAGGCCAACCGGGCCAACCTATCATTGACGTTGATATAGTGCCAGCTGATATGAAGATCTATATGGACCCGCAGCATCTCGCCCAGATACTTGGCAATCTATGCCAGAACGGACTACGATACAGCGAACAAGCAACCTGCGAAGCGCGTATAGTGCTCCGCGGTAGATTAGATACCGGCTCACAGAGTCCCTACCTTGAGATTATTGATTTCGGCCACGGTGTCGATAAATCACTGGTAGACCATCTGTTTGAACCCTTCTATACGACCGAGGCCACCGGCACGGGCCTGGGCCTGTATTTGTCGATGGAACTGAGTCAGGCCAATAATGTGCGATTGAGCTATTCCCGGACATCCCAAGGTGGCAGCTGTTTTCGTATTGCATTCCTCGAGGTATTTCGACCCATTTCCCAACAGTGAGCAGAGATTTGTATGGTCCAAAAGTGCGCCCTGATTGTTGATGACGAACCCGATATCCGCGAGTTGCTGGAAATTACGCTTGGCAGAATGGATATTCAGACCCGTAGCGCCGCCAACATCAAAACTGCCCGTGCATTACTGGCAGAGCAGCCTTTTGACTTTTGCCTGACAGATATGAAGCTGCCTGATGGCAACGGCATAGAGCTTGTCGAACATATTCAATCGAGCTTTCCCAACACGCCTATCGCCATGATTACCGCCCACGGCAATATGGAGTCTGCCGTCGAAGCGCTGAAAGCCGGCGCTTTCGATTTTGTCTCAAAACCTGTGAACCTTAATCTGCTAAGGCAACTGGTTGATACCGCCTTGAACCTTGAGCCCCTGGATACAACGACAGCAGAACAGGCCGACGAGCATAAGCTTCTCGGCCAATCTGACATTATCGCCGGCCTTCGCAAGCAGATTACCAAACTCGCCAGAAGCCAAGCGCCTGTTTATATCAGTGGCGAGTCCGGCAGCGGTAAGGAACTTGTCGCCAGACTGCTACATCGCCTAGGCCCGCATGGTGATGCGCCATTTATACCGGTTAACTGCGGGGCTATTCCCACAGAGCTGATGGAAAGCGAGTTTTTTGGCCATGTCAAAGGCAGCTTCACCGGGGCGACGACCGACAAGCAGGGTTTGTTTCAAGCAGCCAGCGGCGGCACATTGTTTCTCGACGAAGTCGCAGACCTGCCTCTGGCGATGCAGGTAAAATTACTGCGCGGCATTCAGGAGAAAGCCATCCGCCCCATTGGGGCACAAACAGAGATTGCTGTAGATGTGCGTATTGTTAGCGCAACCCACAAGGACCTTGCCGCAGAGGTGGCCGCTAATCGATTCAGGCAGGATCTTTACTATCGCATTAACGTCATCGAACTCAAGGTGCCCAGCTTGCGCGAGCGCCAGCATGATATTCCTGAATTGGCAGTATACCTGCTCAAACGCGTCGAGAAAGGCTATAACCAGCCAGCCACCGAGATCAGCCCTGAGGCAATGGCCGCGTTACAGCGACATCACTTCCCCGGCAATGTACGAGAACTTGAAAACATTCTAGAGCGTGCTTTTGCGCTCTGCGAAGAAGGTATTATCTACCCTGATGACTTGAGCCTTACGCCAGCTGTTGGCGTTGCTGAAAAAGCGCCGCCGGCCACCGCCCAAGACACAACGGCCGTCGCTGGCGATACATCACCAGATGACGTTGACTCACTTGAGTCTTACCTGGAAGACATCGAAAAGAACGTGATCGTCGAAGC
>JBLHRT010000082.1:0-10145 GCA_047626255.1 Candidatus Azotimanducaceae bacterium | reverse complement strand
CAGTTTCAGCCTCATCATGGTGGGCTATTTTGGCGTGCGTTTCCTGGGCCAGGGCGTGCTCACCAGCTGTGCGCGCAATGTGCTGTTGTTGTGGTTTATCAAGCGCCGAGGACTGGTGAGCGGCGCCCGGGGCGTGTTCCTATCTCTGGGTTTTTCGCTGGCGCCGCTGTTGCTGGGCTGGATGATACTAACGTTTGGCTGGCGCGAGTCACTATGGATTATGGCGCTGGTGGTGGGTATCGGTTTTGCGCTGATGTCTTTCGTGTTTGTCCGTGATACGCCCGCGAGTTGTGGCCTGCGGCCCGATGGCGGCCTGTTGGACGACGCTGATGCGGTTGAGGTCAAAGATATACCCAGCGTGGCATTGCGAGAGGCCAGGCGTTCGCCGGTGTTCTGGGTCTATTGCGGCAGTCTGGGTATGCATGCGATGTTTGGCACTGCGCTGACGTTCCATATTGTCTCGATATTTGCAGAAGCAGGGCGCGATAGCGCTGAGGCCTTCGGTTATTTTTTCCCGGCAGCGGTGTTCTCGACCGTTATCAACCTTGTGGCGAGTAGTGTCGTTGACCGGCATCCCCTGAAGCCTTATCTGCTGCTGATGCTGGTATTCTTTATCACCGGTGCTGTTGGGCTATTGAATCTGCAACAAGACTGGGGCTTCTGGCTGCTGGCCGTGGGTTTCGGTGCTGGCGGTGGTCTGTGGGGTGTGACTTCCAATCTGGCCTTTATTCGTTTCTTTGGGCCCTTACACCTCGGTGAGATTACGGGCCTGAATGCATCGCTGACGGTGTTTGCCAGCGCGATTGGGCCCGCGGCATTCAGTCTCGGGCTAGATTATTTTGGCAGTTATAATGCAGCGGTGTGGGTCAGTCTGGGCCTGCTTATGATTTTATTGATGGCAGCCTTGTGGGTACGCCAAGAGGAAGTAATTCATGCCGAACACGGTTGATCAGCATATCCAACGTATTCGCCCGCTCATTTCACCGGCTGTATTGTTCGAGGAATTGCCATCGACGCTTGCCATCGACGCACTGGTGGATGATTCCCGGCGCGCCCTTGAGGCGATCTTGTCGGGCGATGATCGACGTCTCGTGGTGATTGTCGGCCCTTGCTCGGTGCACGATCCCGCGGCGGCTGTAGATTACGCGCAACAGTTGCGTGACCAGACCCGTCATCTGGATGATCGCCTGCTCATTGTCATGCGTGTTTATTTTGAGAAGCCGCGCACCGTGGTGGGTTGGAAAGGTCTGATTAACGACCCTGACATTGACGGCAGTTATCGCATTAATCATGGCCTGCGTCAGGCCCGTAAGTTATTGTTAGACGTGGCAGCGGTTGGCTTGCCAAGTGGAACAGAATTTCTCGATACCACGTTCGGGCAGTACTACGCTGACTTGATTAGCTGGGGGGCGATAGGCGCCCGTACCGCCGAGAGTCAGGTGCACCGAGAGCTAGCTTCAGGGCTGTCGATGCCCGTGGGTATCAAAAACCGTACTGATGGTGATGTGCAGGTGGCCGTGGATGCGATTCGTGCGGCCCGGCATCGACATCTGTTCCCAAGTCTGACCAAAGAAGGTGCGCCGGCGATCTACGAGACCGCGGGCAACCAGTATGGTCACCTTATCCTGCGCGGCGGTGATCGCTCGGGTACTAACTATGATGGCGCGTCTGTGACGGCGGCTCGGCAATTGTTGCGTCAGCATGAGTTGCCGGAAAATATCATTGTCGATTGCTCTCACGGCAATAGCCTTAAGGACCCGCAGAACCAATGTCTGGTCGTGCAGGCTGTTTGCGATCAACTGCAGGCCGAGGATTGTCCGATTCGTGGCGTGATGCTCGAGAGTCATTTGGTGGCGGGGCGGCAGGAATATTCAGCTGCGGCGGAATACGGTATTAGTATTACCGACGCCTGCCTGTCGCTGGCAGATACCTTACCGTTGCTGGAGCAGTTGGCTGCGACCCGTTGATCGCTTTGTGAGCCGACACGTGAGCCGACATAGGAGCCGATTCATGAGTTATGGTCGTGGCCGAATCTATCGCTGCCCACGATCACGCCATGCGTGAATCACAAGGCAACACCACGGGAAGGTGATGTCTGTTGAAGTGCCCGGCCTGTTATAGTGTGCCTTGGGCGCGCGGGTTATAGTGCATCTCATTGTGTTAATCACGTTCACTTAATCTTATCGATAAAAGGCTTTTCTACCATGTGGCTACGTACTCGTTGTGATCTGTCTTTCGAGATTGAAATACCGACACCCTTCGTCCTGATGTTACGCCCACGCAGTGGTGCCCAACAGTGGATCGCTAAGGAAGAGTACCAGCTTGTGCCGAGTGTGGCTGCGTTCGAATTCACGGATGATTATGGCAATCTGTGTCAGCGTCTTATTGCCCCGCCGGGACCGTTTTTGGTGCACACGGCGGCCGAGGTGAATACCGCAGATGGTGTTGATCGTGATGTTGGCGCGCCCTTTGTCGAGATCCAACATCTGCCAGACTTCACGTTAAAATATTTGCTCCCCAGTCGATTTTGCGAATCCGATCGTTTTGGCCAGATGGCCATGACAGTGACAGACGGTCAATTGCTAGGGTACGACCAGGTGGCGGCTATTGAGGCTTGGTTACGCGCGAACATTAGCTACGAGCCCGGTCGTAGTGTTATTCCCGTCTCTGCTGTTGAGGTGAACCTGCGCCAGTGGGGGGTGTGCCGTGACCTGTCACATCTGGGCATCGCCCTGTGCCGAAGTTTGAGTATTCCCGCCAGAATGGTGGTGGGTTATCTACACAACCTGGAACCGATGGATATGCATGCCTGGTTTGAGGCCTTCGTCGGTGGTCGTTGGTATACCTTCGATGCGACTCAGAAAGCCAGTGAAGTTAGCGTTCCCAGTGGCTATGTGGCTATCGGTTATGGTCGAGATGCTGCTGACGTTGCCGTATACAATCAGTTCGGACCGTCGGTGTTTCCCATTGCGCATCGGGTCAGTGTCGAGTTGATGACGGTCATCGATTAAAAGTGAATTGAAAGTGGTGAGAAGGTCGACAGGCGCGGTTCTCACGTGAGGCTCAGGCCGAACTCACCGTTCGCTTGTCATTAGTCATTCTTCATTAGTCATTCTTCATTAGTCATTCTTTATTAACTGCTGAAGAATATCGACACCCATCGGTTCTATCTGGCTGCCATGCCCTTGTTGTTAGTCCTTCTTCATCTGCTGCCGAATAATATCGACACCCGCCGGGTCTATCAGACTGCCATGCACTTGCTGGTTATTTGCGTGCCCCAGTTGCTGTAACGACATAGCAGCCTGTAGCGCGCTCCACATACCCTGATTATCCTGCATCTGATTCACCGATTGCTTGGCAAGTTTCAAACCCATGCTAGGTCGTTGAGCGATGTGTTCAGCTAACTCACGCGTGTGGCTTGTGAGCTGTGCGTTGGGGACAACATGGTTTACCATACCCAAAGATTTCGCCTCAACAGCACTCAAGGCTTCACCCGTGAACAGCATCTCTTTGGCTTTGCGAACGCCCACCTCCCAAGGGTGCGCAAAGTACTCGACACCATTAACGCCGAATGCGACCACAGGATCAGAAAACTGCGCGTCCTCGCTGGCGATGATCAAATCGCAAATCCACACCAGCATCAAACCACCGGCGATAACCTTGCCCTGAACCTCGGCAATGATAGGCTTGGGTAGATTCCGCCAGCGCCAGCAAAGACCCAGATAGATTTCCTGCTCGATGGCCATATAGCCCTCGGCACCGGGCAAATCAAAGCCTCCCCAGGTAGACACCGGGGTGAAGTCAGCCATGCTGCTACTATCCCGCAAGTCATGGCCGGAGGAGAAGTGTGGACCCTCAGCCGCCAGGATAATCACTTTGACGTGATTGTCCTGACAAGCAACGTCGAAGGCATCATTGAGCGCGTACAGCATGGCCTTGTCCTGAGCGTTGCGCGTTTTCGGGCGGTCCAGAACGATGCGAGCCACACCGTTTGTTGGCGGCTCATAACGGATGCCTGCATTTGGCTTCATACCGATTTCCATCTTTGATGTCACCGCGCGGCGAGCCGCATTGCCCTTGCGCGCCTACTTATTAGGCTTGCCAGGAGTCGTAGTAGTTCTGTGCACCCTCACGTTTGATATCGGTGACCCAGTCGCCCTCGTATGGCCACTGCGCTTCAGCCTCCGGACGCGGACCCTGCCAAAATCGCGCCATCGGACCATCGCCAACGGGTTCCAACGACCAGGCCTGGCGGCGGAAATTCCAGTTATCAGGCACCCGTTCGTGCGCTGCTCGAAAATGCTTAACGGCTAGGTCTCGCTTGCCTTCGGTGACAAAATGCGTCGCCAGCTCAAAGTGAGCATGTCCCAGGGCCTGTTCAGCATTGCGAGGTCGAGATCGCGCAATAGCTGTTTCGTTATCCATAGCAAAGGCGCTGTCCTTGCCTTGAGTAACCCAGTCGCGCAATGCCGCATGATAGTCAGCTGCATTGGTGGTGATTTTCATCGCCTCGGCGCGCATCTCTTTCAAGCGTTGGGGCGTATCTTCAGGCATTTGAGTCGCGGCCGGCACGGCATCAGTAGGGGGAGGTGGCGCGGCTTCCGCTGGTCGCACAATCATGCCATCTTCATCAATCCAAATACTGCTAGGAATATTGACCACGCCAAATAAATCAGCCAGCACGTGATGCTTATCAATCAATGCTGGATGCGTGGGGCTCGCAGCTTCAATCGCCGTGCGACAGCCCTCGGCGCCCAATGTATCCATGCCCACCGTGATCAACTCGAAACCCTGGGGTGCTAACTCTTCGCGAAGTGCCTGCCACACGGACAGGTGAGCGAAACATCCTCAGTAGGGGGCCCAAGCGTAGAGGAGTACCTTCTTGCCCTTCAGGCTCGATAAGGAAAACAGATTGCCGTCCAAGTCCGGTAACGCCAGGTTTGGCGCTACCGCTGTGGCGAGTGTTTTGCCGCCAATCGCGTCTGGCCCCAAAGCCCAGCATTGTTCGCTGGCCTCGCTCACCAAAGGCAAGCCCATATCGTGGGCAAGCTTTTCAACATCTAGCGTGTCACCCGACTGGCCGCGCAGGGGAATGCAGACGTCACCCTTACAGGCGCCCTCTGGCTTAATTTTCCAGCCGGTGCCCTGCTCAAAGTCAACAACGGGTAGGGTCAATGATTTCAGTAACATGCGGTGTCCCTCTAAAATGTGTGCGGCGTCACATCACACTGTTGATTGTCTGACAACCTATTGGCTGACAAGGCGTTCAAGATGACGTCTATTTGCTAGGTATAACTGTGATCCTATTCAAACGTCAATGGGTGGCATCAACGCATGACACCAGAAGACTACCGCATTCCGCCGAGCCATGCGAGTGTCAAGCCGAGGGCGATTTTGATGTGCAATGCTGCTTGAAGTGTGGGGGGTACAGAGCGCTTCACGATGAGCGCCTAGTAAAGTTGTGCTGTCTGGAAATCCAATCGTCGCGCGGCGCCCGTATCCAAGTCCCTGATGTGTTGGGTAGCGTGCAGTCGGCCGGCCAGCATATTTGTCTTTGTGCGATACAAGGCCAGAATTACATTCTCGAATTGCGGCGTGGCGAACACAATAGCGCTCGCAAATTGTGCCTTGACCCAAGGCTGGGTGGCCACATGTTGAGCGCTGTCCAGCTCCAGATGATTCTGAATAATCATCCCATGGCTAGCCAAACAGCGGGTCATGTCCTTCATCCAGGCGGTGTCCAGCGTGTTAGCGCGAAACGGGTCAACGTCACCATCTAGAAACAGATCGTCGACCAGCACGTCATAGGTCTCATCTTGGTGCTTCACCCATTCGCAAGCATCGGCGCATACCAAATTGATACCCGCGCCCTGACAATCGAAAAATTCCTCAGCGATCTGGATATGCATCGGATTGAGTTCGATGCCAGTAATGGTACTGGCTTGACAGACTTTTCGATACTGATGTATTGCCGTGCCGCCCCCAACGCCCAGCAATAGTACTCGGTCGACGAAGTGCTCGCCGAACAAGGCAGGCAGCGTCAGCAAATCCCATATACCGCCCCCTAACAATCGCCCAGGATGATACTGGCTGTGAAAGGCACCATTGGTATACAGTCGGCGGGTTGCCCCAGCCGTGCGTACTTCATAGCGGGTTTCTTGATTGTCGAGCGTCTCAATCTGGGACCAGAGCAAAGCCATAGAGGGTAATACTGCAGAATGCAATCATGCAGTATACGTCATTGCTGCAAATCATTGCGTTGCTCGTGATCCTCGACGAATTTGCTGGCAGGCCTGTAGGCGTCCATGTGGCAAGGCCCTATGGGGTGCCGAAGCTGATACACTGCGTGCTGATAACCATTCAATGGGCATAGAGTTGAACAGTGTATGAGCAATTTCTCAAAAGATAGACGCGTCACACCATTCTCGGTGACTTCATTACCATCCATTTCACCATCGACACCCGTGCCTATGGGCGTGATCCGCGCCCGGAGCATTTATGCCCGCGCCGCCGCGTTATTATTCATGCTGCTTTGCTTACAGGTACCAGCCGCGCAGGCACGCGAGCAGGAGGCGATCTTCGCAGGTGGCTGCTTCTGGTGTATGGAAGCGTTGTACCAAGAAATTGAAGGCGTCTCCGCCGTAGTCTCCGGCTTTTCTGGCGGGTTACTGCGTAACCCGACCTATAACGGTAATCATGCTGGGCACTATGAGGTCGTACGCGTGACATATGATCCAACAGTGATTAGCTATCAGCAATTGCTGGATTTGTACTGGGTGAATATCGATCCGTTCGATAACCGCGGCCAGTTCTGTGATAAGGGCCCGAGCTATCGTAGCGCCATTTTTGCAGGCTCGCCAGCAGAGCGCGCGCTGGCAGAGAAGTCGAAGCAGGTGGTGATGCAGCGCTTCGCCGGGCAGTTAGTCGTGACCGAAATTTTAGACACCATGGCGTTTTATCCGGTGGAAGCTAGTCATCAGGACTACTATAAAAAGAATCCGCTACGGTATAAGTTCTATCGGGCGAGTTGTCGGCGAGATGGGAGATTGGAAACCATTTGGGGCGATGACGCCAAACACTGATTTGAGCGTATGGGTAAAGTATCGCGGCGTGTTTGAGGTGTTGAATTAGGCGCGGGAATTGATGGGGTAGCAGACGGGGTCGGAGTGCATTAATGCATTCCGACCCCTGGTCACGCTTTACGCTGACCCCATTACTTTTTCTTAGCCTTAGGTTTGGCCTTCGTCTTAGGTTTGGCTTTGGTCTCAGGTTTAGCCGCTAGCAACGGTTTCAAGTATTTCCCCGTCTCCGACTTTTCCACGCCAGCCACATGTTCAGGTGTGCCTTCAGCGATAATATAGCCACCTTTGGGTCCACCGTCAGGGCCTAGATCGATTACCCAGTCTGCTGTTTTAGTGACATCAAGATTGTGCTCAATCACCGTGACCGAATTCCCAGCGTCCACAAGACGGTTGAGCACGATCAGTAACTTTCTTACGTCATCAAAATGCAAGCCCGTAGTTGGTTCATCGAGAATATAGAACGTCTTACCAGTGGCAACCTTAGAGAGTTCACGGGCGAGCTTAATGCGTTGCGCTTCACCACCTGACAACGTTGATGAGGGTTGCCCAAGTTTAAGATAGTCCAAGCCTACATCCACCAGCAGCTGCAGTTTAGTCATGATTTTCGGGTGTTCAGAGAAGTGCACAACCGTCTCGGCTATCGTCAGGTCTAACAAGTCAGCAATAGACTTGCCTTTATATCTCACTTCCAGCGTAGCAGCATTAAAGCGCTTACCATCACACTCCTCACATTTAACAAAAACGTCAGACAAAAAGTGCATCTCAATCTTGCGTACGCCATCGCCTTGGCAAGCCTCGCAGCGTCCACCCTTAACGTTGAAAGAGAAGCGTCCCGGTTTGTAGCCGCGCATGCGTGACCCCGGTAACAGGGAGAAAAAGCTGCGAATTTCATCGAAAACCTTGATGTAAGTCGCGGGGTTGCTTCGTGGCGTGCGACCGATGGGTCGCTGGTCGATGGCAACAACCTTGTCGAGTTGCTCAAGTCCTGTGATGCGGCTGTGGGCGCCAACGCGCTGGGTCGCGTTATGAAACTGTCGCGCCAGTGCCGGATGCAGAATGTCGTTTACTAGCGTTGACTTACCGGCGCCGGATACACCGGTTACCGCACAGAGCACACCAAGAGGAAAGCTAACATTGATATCTTTGAGGTTATTGGCTGTGGCGCCTTCCACGGTTATGTGGCCGCGGGCTTGCCTGCGCTCGTCACGAATCTCGATTTTGGTGCGCCCGGAAAGATAGTTGCCGGTAATCGATAAGCGGTTTTTCTCGAGACTTTTAGCTGTGCCAGCATGGACGATTGAACCGCCATTGATACCAGCGCCAGGGCCGAAGTCGACGACGTAATCGGCCAAGCGTATCGTTTCCTCATCATGCTCAACCACCACCACAGTGTTGCCGATATCGCGCATCCGGCATAGGGTGGCCAGCAGCTTTTCGTTGTCACGCTGGTGCAGGCCGATGCTAGGTTCGTCAAGGATATAGATGACGCCAGATAACTCGGAACCGACCTGACTGGCGAGCCTAATACGCTGCGACTCTCCACCAGAGAGGCTGGGTCCAAGACGGTCCAATGACAGATATGACAGGCCAACAGACACCAGAAAATCAAGTCGATTGCAGATCTCTTTCAAGACTTCGGTAGCGATCTCACCCGCGGCACCCTTGAGCTTCAGGTTACCGAAAAAGTCGGCGGTCTGATCAATGGTGAGTGACGAGATATCCACAATGGTGCGATCGGCAACCCGTACAGCGGCGCTTTCCGGGCGCAAGCGTACGCCGTTACAGCTGCTGCACGGAGTGTTCGCTAGAAATTGGCTATACCAGCGCTTCATACCTTCCGAGCGGGTGTTGCGGAAACGTCGCATTAAACGGTTGAGCAGCCCTTCGTGGCGCGACTGAGTGATACCGTGAGAGCCCCAGTTGATGGTATAGCGTGTCTCACCAGTACCATTGAGGACCTTGTGTTGCTGAATTTTAGTGAGTTTGTTCCAAGGTTTGTTAAGAGGGATTTTCAATTGATTGAAAACCTGGCGATGGAAGGTCGAGCCGCTGGATTGATTGTCCTCTTGGATGCGACCGATGGGTTTGAGAACACCTTCCTGCAGGCTCAACGTCTTATCAGGAATCATTAGGTCCGGGTCAAAGGCGACCTGGGTACCCAAACCATTGCAGTCTTCACACATGCCTTGAGGGCTGTTGAAAGAGAATGCCTGGGGGCTCAGAGCGGGGAACGAGATACCGCAATCGCCACAGGACAGGTGTTCCGAGAAAATTCGGTCCTTACCGGTCTCGGTAGCGGCTATCAACATGCCATCGCCCAGCTTCAGGGCGGCCTCAACGGACTCTGTCAGACGTTCAAGGCTGTCTTCACGCAGCACTAGACGATCTATTACCGCCTCAACGGTGTGCTTCTTACGTTTGTCCAAGACTTCAATTTCATCGCTGCGGATGATTTCACCATCAACACGCAGGCGCACATAGCCCTGCACCCGAGCATCTTCGAGCATGTCGCGGTGCTCACCCTTGCGATTCACCAGCAGTGGTACCAGCAGGTACAGGCGCGTGCCGGTGGCCAGAGTCATCAGTTCGTGGCTAATATGTTGGGCTGACTGACTTTGCACCTTGCTGCCGCAAGCATGGCAATGCTGGGTACCGACTCGGGCAAACAATACGCGCAGATAGTCTGAAATCTCAGTAATCGTGCCTACCGTCGATCGGGGGTTACGGCTGGTGGTTTTTTGTTCAATGGAGATGGTCGGTGATAAGCCGCGGATGGTGTCATAACGCGGTTTCTCCATCTGTCCGAGGAATTGCCGGGCATAGGCCGATAGCGACTCCACGTAGCGCCGCTGGCCTTCAGCATACAGCGTATCGAACGCCAAAGACGACTTGCCTGAACCTGAGACCCCGGTCAACACCACAAGCTTGCGTTTCGGGATCCTGACCTCGACGGACTTCAGATTGTGCTCTCTGGCGCCCTTGATCCATATATGGTCGAGTTCGGCTGCTGCTTTCTTCATACGAGGGGGCTACCTAGGGTGTTAAAACGTACGTTTGATACGC
>JBLHRT010000081.1:0-10147 GCA_047626255.1 Candidatus Azotimanducaceae bacterium | reverse complement strand
CCCCGGTCAACACCACAAGCTTGCGTTTCGGAATCCTGACCTCGACGGACTTCAGATTGTGCTCTCTGGCGCCCTTGATCCATATATGGTCGAGTTCGGCTGCTGCTTTCTTCATACGAGGGGGCTACCTAGGGTGTTAAAACGTACGTTTGATACGCGCTCGGTGGGCAAGCGGCCCAGTGCTGGCAGCTTAGCGATGGCCGTGTTCACAAAAGTACCGCTAGCATTCATTGCAGTGTTCGCATCAGACGCGTGATGATAAACAATAGCGCTTCATGATCTATCCCACAAACACCGTCATTGCAGTGACCCATTAATCACTAGTTGGAGTATTATCTGTTTATCTTCTAATAAAGGCGCGCTAGACGACATGGTAGACAAGACGGCAAAGACTAATGGAAAGCCAACGGGAAAAGCGGTGGTTACGGGTTGCATGATTATCATCGGTAATGAAATATTGTCCGGGCGCACTCAAGATACCAATCTCAATCATCTCGCCGGAGTGCTCAACGAGCTCGGCGTGCGCATGGCGGAAGCGCGAGTGATTCCTGATATCGAGTCGGTCATTATTGCCACGCTCAACGAATGCCGGGCCAAATTTGACTATGTGTTTACCACGGGGGGCATAGGCCCAACCCATGACGATATTACGGCGGCCTGCGTCGCCAAGGCGTTTGACGCTGAATTGATTTATCACCCCGAAATTGTCGCGGTCATCGAGAGTCGCCCGGCGTCGCCAGAGGTGATGGCGTCACGGCTGCTCATGGCCCGAGTACCCGCGGGCGCCCGTCTCATCGACAATCCCTCAGGCGGTCCCCATGGCTTCCAGATGGAAAATGTCTTTGTGATGGCGGGTGTGCCATTGGTTATGCAGGCGATGGCGAGCACGTTGGATGCTGAGCGAATTGCTGGCGGCTTGCCTGTCCGCTCTCGGTCTATTGGCGCCTACCTAGGCGAGAGCACTGTGGCGGCAGCTCTGTCAGCGATTCAGGACGAGCATCCTGATGTGGATCTAGGCAGTTACCCGTTCTATCGTCCCGAGGGTTATGGCACTAGTCTTGTCATCCGCGGTACCGATGAGGCAGAGCTCGAGTTGATCAAGGGTAAGTTGCACAAAATGATCGAATCCTTTGGGGCAGAGCCCTTCGAGCCTGATAAATAATCGTTTTGCCTTATGGTGCTGGTCAGGAGGTGTCGCGTGCGCATGTTGTCAATATTGCTACTGCCGCTGGCGCTGTCTGGCTGCATGGCAACCATCGACTATCCCTATTCGGTGGCTGAAGAACAGCGCCTGATGTTGCAGGTCATGGGGTCGCCAGAGCTGATAGATGGCGCATTTATCACTACCCTCGACAGTCGTTTCGAAGCTGAACTAGACGCTCATATCGATCTACGCCGTTCACGACGCGCGCGTCTGGCGTTGTTGCGTGAATATCTGTTCGGTGCAGGGGGTCGACAGATCCAATACAGCCGTAATGGCACTAAAACTGCTATGGAGACGGTGCGCAGTGGCTCTGGCAATTGCCTATCAATGACTAACTTGTTTGTTGCTTCTGCCCGTTACTTGGGTATCGCAGCCCAATTCCAAGCCGTGCCGGTCAAGCCCACATGGGATCAGCAGGGCGATGTCATGATTCGTTATGAGCATATCGTCGCCACCGGTCGTCTCCAAGGCGGTGAGCGCTACGTGGTCGATTTTTTGCCGGAGTTTAGTCTGGGTGACTTCGTCTGGAATCCGAATTCCGACGCTGAGGCGTTGTCGTTGTATTTTAACAATTTGGGTGCTGAGCGACTGGTGCAAGGTGATGCCGATACGGCGGTAGACTATTTCCAACAAGCGCTGCACCTGTCGATAAAAGACTCTGATGCCTGGAGTAACATGGGCGCTGCTCTGGGTCGGCAGAAGCGTGACGAATTGGCTGAGTTTAGCTACTTGCGCGCTCTACGACTCAATCCTCGGAATTTTTCGGCGCTGAATAATCTGGCGGGCTTTTATGAATTTCGGGGCAAAAACGTTGAAGCCGCTGAGATCGCCGAGCTAGCCATGCGTTATCGGCGCAAAAACCCGTATTACCACTATGTGGCAGCGCGGTTGTTTTATCAGCGCGAACGCTTTGAAGAAGCCCTAGTGTTACTGAATGAAGCGGTGCGCCTGAAAGATAACGAGCCTGACTTTTATAGCGCCCTGGCGGAAACCTATCAGCAGCTGGACAATATGCCGCAAGCGGAGGAAATGCGCCTGCGGGCCGCGTATTACAAAGCCAAGACGCAGCCACCAACGGGCGTCGGCAATACCCCAGGCTTTTGGATCGACTGATCGACGGGCTGTGGCGCGCTCGGTGCCGAAATCCTTAAATCGGTCGTTAATGTGGGTGACTGGGGGCTATACTCAGGTATTTTGTGTGGGAGTCTGGCATTGACTTTGAGTGTGATTGCGCAATTAGCGGGCATCAGCCTGTTGGCGATTCTGGCCCAGTTGGCTGCTTGGCGGTTACGTCTGCCAGCGATCCTGTTTCTGTTGCTCGCCGGTATTGTGGTGGGCCCCGTGTTAGGGGTGCTGTCGCCAGATGTGTTGTTTGGTGATTTGTTGTTTCCGCTGGTATCCCTTGCGGTAGCTGTGATCTTGTTTGAGGGCAGCATGACGTTGCGCTATAGCGAATTGCAGGAGTCGGGCAAGACCGTGCGTAATCTGGTCACTATTGGTGCCGTGATCACCTGGTTGATCACCAGTTTGGCTACCAGTTTTTTTATCGGCTTCGACTTCAAATTGGCTTTGCTATTTGGTGCTGTGGTGGTCGTCACGGGACCGACAGTGATTGTGCCTATGCTGCGTACGGTGCGCCCCAACGCGCGCATCTCGCGCATTCTGCGCTGGGAGGGCATCATCATCGACCCCCTGGGTGCCTTGTTGGCGGTACTGGCGTTTAACTTCTATGTCGCCTCAGCTACCGCCGAGGGTTCGACGGTGGCGATCATTGCCTGGGCCTTCGGTGAGATCGTCTTGGTGGGTACCGTGGTGGGGCTGTTGGCTGGCTTCGGGCTGGGACGGGCATTGCACAATTACTGGATTCCCGACTACTTGCGCAGTGTCGTCACGCTATTGCTGGTGTTTGTCGTGTTTGTCATCGCCGATGAGACGGTGCACGAATCTGGCTTGCTGGCGGTGACCGTATTTGGCATCACCCTGGCAAATATCAAGGATATCGAGATTGAAGATATTCTCGACTTTAAGGAAACCCTGACCATCCTGCTGATCAGTGGCTTGTTCATTTTATTGGCGGCGCGTGTTGATGCGGCCGCGCTCTTGTCTGTCGGCTATGGTGCGCCCTTGTTGCTGGCAACGGTGATGTTTGTCGCCCGGCCCGTGGCGGTGATGGTATCCAGCCTCGGCAGTCAGCTGACGTTTAAGGAGCGCCTGTTGATCTCCTGGATCGGTCCTCGAGGCATTGTCTGCGCGGCCGTGGCGGCGTTGTTTGCCCTGCGCTTAGAAGCACTTGGTGTGCCTGAAGCGACGATTTTCGTGCCGCTGGCGTTTCTAATTATTGTTGGCACGGTGGTGATCCAGGGGCTGTCGTCAAAGCACGTTGCCCGCTGGCTGGGAGTCCGCGATCCCGCGCCTTCAGGCGTATTGATTGCTGGCGGTGGCATCGTTGCCCGGCGCATTGCTAAAGCCCTCAAGACGGCAGGCATCAAGGCGGTGGTGGCTGACAGCTACTACGAGAACATTCGTCAGGCGCGAATGGACGGATTGGATACCTATTTTGGCAACCCCATGTCAGAGCACGCCGACCGCCATCTCGAGTTGGCCGGCATAGGTCATTTGTTTGCGATGTCGGGTCGACCGAATCAAGACGCGGTACTGGCCATGAATTTTCGGCCGGTATTTGGCGCGTTGAATATTTATGAGTTGCCCATTAATGCCGAAGGCGTGACGGCCAAGCATCAGCTGGCAACGCGCTTTCGGGGCAAGCATCTGTTTGATGACGAGATAACCTATAACAAGATGGCGGGCTGGCTGAATACCGGTGCTGAGATTCGCTCGACACTGCTGACCGAAGAGTACAGCTATGAAACCTATCTCGAGAGTTACGTCGACAACTGTATCCCCTTGTTTACCTTTGATGCGACGGGTCGAATGCGTGTCTACAGCAGCGAGCCGGGATTCAAACCGGTGGCGGGCTGGCGCATGTTGGGCTTGATCATCGAGCCGCCGAAATCAGTTGCTGGCAAAGCAGAGAAAGCAGAGAAAGCAGAGAAGCCAGTTGACTGACGCACGGACGTATGTATTTTGACGCGCTTTCTGCTCGCCACGCTGGTGCTGCATGTGCCGCTGTTCTTCTATCCCATCCTGCGCCTGTGTGCCTGGCTGGAGCTGTCTTGGTGGCTCACCCTGCTGATCTTCGTGCCGCTGGCGAGTTCTCAGGTGGTGAGTCGGCTGTTCCTGCGGCACAACGCCACTGAATCAGTTCGCCAGCTACGCCGCGTCACAGATCTGTGGTTGGGTCTTAGTCCTGTGGTACTTGGAGTGTTGTTGATCGCCGAAGTGCTGGTGCTGTCGGGGCTGGTTGTGCCCTACACGGCGGCGTTAGGTGTCGTTGGTCTATCATCCGTGATCGGCGTGTTGGGGGTTGCTGTCGCCATGACACCGCGGGTTAAGACCATTCGTTTTGCGAGCCCTAAGTTGCAGCTACCGGTGCGCTTTGTGCAGATTACCGATGTACACATTGGTTCGCGCAGCAAGGGATTTCTGGATCGTGTGATCGGTCAGGTGAATGAGCTGGCGCCGGATTTTTTATGCATCACGGGAGACTTTATTGATGCGCCGGGTATCTCCGAGGCAACGCTGGGTGCGTTGCGTCGTGTGACTGTGCCGATCTATTACTGCACGGGCAACCATGAAAAATATGAAGACTTCGAGGCGATCCTAATCCGTCTGAATAATCTGGGGGTGAAGATTCTGCGCGACGATACGTTGCATCACCGACATGATTTACAGGTTATAGGAATTGATGATATGGAGGATGCGCTGCAAGTTAAACGGCAGTTGGCGCGGATTAAAATCGACCTGCAGGCCTTTGTTTTACTGCTCTACCACCGGCCGAGAGGTCTTGAGGCGGCGGCCGATGCGGGGGTCGATTTGATGATCAGTGGGCATACTCACAACGGCCAGATCATACCCTTTAACTTGCTAGTCAGGCGAGTTTTTGATCGAATCGCAGGGATGTACGAATTAGGTCAAACGCGTCTGTATGTTTCACAAGGGACGGGGACTTGGGGGCCGGTGATGCGCGTTGGCACGAGTAGCGAGATTACGCTGTTTGAGCTGACGTCGGGCTAAACGCCGCCGATCTATTCAATCTTATTTTTATTAACTAATACGGGTAAAAGTCTATGTCACTGGAAGCTTTCAGAACGGAAACCAGAACCTGGCTCGACGCTAACTGTCCTGCCTCGATGCGTACACCGATGCCGATGGATGAATACCCTGGCGGTGGTAAGCGCGCGCAATACAAGAATCCTGAGACGCTTCAATGGCTAAACTCTGCGGCCTCGAAGGGTTACACGGTGCCAACCTGGCCAAAAGCCTATGGCGGTGCTGGACTGACGCCGGCAGAAGGTGTTGTGCTCCGTGAAGAGATGAGCCGCATCAATGCCCGGGCACCGTTGGTGGGTATGGGCCTGTCGATGATTGGTCCGGCATTGCTGGAATATGGTAATGATGCGCAGAAAGATGAGCACTTGCCGAAGATCGCCAGTGGCGAAATCTGGTGGTGCCAGGGTTACAGTGAGCCTAACGCGGGTTCTGACCTGGCGAGCTTGCAGACTAAAGCGATCGTTGATGGTGATGATTACGTGATCAACGGCCAGAAGGTATGGACTTCGGGCGCGGACAACGCGGACTGGATTTTCTGTTTGGTACGCACGGATTTTGAGGCGCAAAAACACAACGGTATTACGTTCATTTTGTTTGATATGACGACGCCAGGTGTCACGGTGAAGCCGATCAAGCTGATCAGTGGCCTGTCACCCTTTTGTGAGACATTTTTTCAGGATGTCCGAGCGCCGCGTAAAAATGTCATTGGTCATGTTAATGAAGGTTGGACTGTGGCGAAGCGTTTGCTGCAGTACGAGCGGACGATGATTGGCGGCGGTATTGGTGGCGCCCAGAAGGGTAAGTCTTTGTCGTCCATTGCGCTGGATTATATTGGTACGCAGGGTGGTCGTGGTGAGGGGCGTCTGGCGGATGATGAACTTCGCACTGACTTGGTCAATCACTCGATGAACGACCGGGCGTTTGGGCTGACGGCACGCCGCAGTTTTGAGGAGTCGAAAACGAATACGGCGCCCAGCTTTGTGTCGTCGATGTTCAAGTACTATGGCACAGAGCAGAATATTGCGCGCTTTGAGTTAATGCAGCGGGCGATGGGATCGCAGATGTTGGGTTGGGAAGGCGAGGGCTTCGACGAAGATGAGCTGACGCAGACTCGCGCTTGGTTGCGATCCAAGGCCAACTCCATCGAGGGCGGCACCTCCGAAGTGCAATTAAACATCATCGCCAAACGTGTTCTGGGCCTACCTGACTAAGCTGTTAACAGGACCCCTGGTCACTCCTTCTCGGCTTCTTCAGCGATTAAGCGGTCAACAAGTGCGTGCCAGCGATGGATGTCGGTGCCGTCTGATTCGAATAGCAGAAATCCGAGGCGATAGCCTTCGGTGGCTATGTCGGGGCGCTTCCATTTGACTTCGGCGACAAGGAATATGGGGTCTTGGTCTAGCAGGTCTATGCACAGGCGAAAAATGCTGCCGGTGGGCATGTCGTCGTCGACGACAACTTGTAAGCCATTGGCTGAAAAGTCGAGGGAGCTGCAGATGACGACGTTGCCGGGCTCGCTATTCGTGGAGGCGATCACTTCGATGAACACGGTCTCTTCGAGTTCGATGCGGGTGTCTCCGCGGTACTCACTTGTTTGTAAGGTCGTCATAGCTCTTGTTCCTGTCATGGCGTAGGCGGCTAACGACCTGGGCGAGGGTGTCTGCAAACTCGACGCCATGATCTTGTATTTCTGCTTGGTCTGCCATGAGTAGCTCAATGAGGTCCGCGCTATTATATTCGCCTATTTTGTGACCTGTTTTATTAACGAAGATCATTTTATCGGCGCTGGTGATACGAACGGCGAGTTTACATTCTTCAAAGGTCTTCTCGGTGCTGGGTAGCCGCAACCAGGCGCCGACACTCAGGCCAGCAACGGCTTGGGTGAATCTGCTGATTTTTTCGGTTTTGCCCAGCTTATTGATTTCTTGTCGAGCCTCATCCTGCCGTTGCTTGCGGGTCGCGTGGCGAGTTTCTTTATCGATTTCCTGCATGGCTCGACGTTGGCTTTTCACCTCGTTTTCCTGATCGCGCTGAACTTGTTCGCTGGCGGCGACTTCGTCATTAAAGCGTGTCTTGCGCTCGTTCACGAGTTGTTGCTGACGGCGCTGTTCTTTGATTAAATTAAGGTAGTAAGTGCTGAAGGTAGACGAGAAAATGTCGTCGTGGTGGAGAACTTTGGCGCTCCCGGACGACAGGAAATAGGCAAATTCTTCAACGCTTTTTTCCATGACCTTGACGCCATTGCGATTGGAGAACAGTAGCTGTTTGACGTCATCAAGTTTGAGCACGAGTTTGATGCGTATGGCTTGTTCGCCATCTTTAAAGGCTAGCCACTGGCCGCTTTGAAGGGCGTGTACCTTTTTAAGTAGCAGGCGGCTGATTCTGGAGCTGGCCGATGGCGCTAGATCGCAGGCTAGGGGCGTATAGTCAACGCAGGTCAGGGGCTGCTCGGAGACGATGTTGACATGATCGTTTTCGATATCCTCGAGCGCTGCGTCCACCGCCTCACTATTGTGTTTGAGGGCGACTAGTCCTTGGCGGATCTCTGTTGATAGGCTTTCGACGATGCGATAAAGATGCTGTTTTTCTTGAGGCAATTCTGCTTCATTGGCGACTAAGGGTTGATAGGTCCAGATAATCGTTTCGGAGACTTTCACGGCCCGGCGCCATTCTTCGCTATCCACGCCATGCTGCAGGACTAACAGTTGTACTGAGTCATACCAGTGGCCTTGTAGAAAGCTGATGATTGACGCGGTGAATTGATTGCCTGACATGGCCTCGTTGAGCATGTTTGCAGCGAGATTTTTAGACTGTCGTGACCGCAGTTGTCCCGTTTCTGTCGCGCATAAACGTGCTTCGAGTTTGCTGATTTTCTTGGCATCTTTGGCGAGAAATGCGGTTAACTCGGCGGCGATGGCAGGGATGTCTTTGGTCCCTGTGGTGATGGCTGAGGTTGTTTTCTCAAGTTGTTGTAGTAGAAGGTCACCGCTACGGCCCAGTTCTGAGGACCAGCCGATGAGGGCTTTTCCGAGACCATCCAGTATGGTCAGTATTGAGTCGGCGCTGCTCAGTGGCAGGCCGGGGAATGCCAGTAGGTGGCAGGCCAACTCTGGGACTGTGGTGCTGACCCGGGATACGACTTCTGGTGCCAGTGTAATGAGATTGAAGATGAGCCGAAAACAATCGTCTACAGAGGCGATGATCGCCTGCTCTGGCGCCGCTATCATCCATTGTGGGTGGCGCTCGTTTAACAGTACCAGCAAGCGCTTCGTGGAGATGTCAGGATCAAGGGCTAAGTCGCGTAGTGCGCTCTGCAGTTCCTGCGTGCTGACATTCGCTGGCCCAGCGTGGGTGGCTGGATAGCGGTGCTGCAAGGCTTGTAGCAGGATTTCAGTGGATGGTACAGGCATAGGACGTTTATCACCGCTCTTTGCTGGCAGATACTATCAGTATGGTGGTGTGATCAATAGTGATCAATGGCGATCACTCGTGATGACTAGCGAAGAGCGCGGGAAATTGTTCGAACGGGGATCAGGTGTTGGTTTATACTCATACCTCGATTTATGATGATGACTAGGTACGCACCATGGCAGGTGGCAAGGCAAGTCCAACTTCGCACTCTTACTTTTCTCAGCGTATGAAGCTGCATTACCTGGATTGGGGTAATGAGGGCGCACCGCCGTTGTTACTGGTTCATGGTAATCGCGATCATTGCCATAACTGGGACTGGGTCGCTCAAGAATTGCGCGATGACTACCATATTATCGCGCCGGACTTTCGTGGGCATGGTGATTCCCAGTGGGTCTATGGCAGTGCCTACAGTCACAGCGAGTATATCTACGATCTGGCGCAATTGATCCATCAGCAGAACCTGGCGCCCCTGCATATGATTGCTCACTCTCTGGGCGGCGGTGTTGCTCTGCGCTATGCTGGGATTTATCCTGAAAACATTAAGAAGCTTGTCGTCATTGAGGGCACGGGTGGTCCGCCATCGATGTACGCTCCGCGGCCGGTGCATGAGCGCATGCGCGAGTGGATCGATGAAACCCGCGAGATGTCAGGACGCCTGCCAAAGCGCTATCCGAACCTTGAGGATGCCTATCAACGTATGCAGGGCGCGAACAGTCATTTAAGTGCTGAGCGTGCCCGTCACCTTACTGTGCATGGGAGTAACCAAAATGAAGATGGTAGCTATAGCTGGAAGTTTGATAACTATACCCACGTCATGGCGCCCTATGATTTGAACTTAGATCAGGTGCACGAACTATGGGGACGCATTAACGCACCGGTGTTACTGATCAGTGGTAAAGAGAGTGGCTTTAAGCATGCCGAGCGGCCCGACCAGACTCAGTATTTTCAGAATGCCAAGCATGTGGTGGTGGAGAAAGCTGGGCACTGGGTGCAGCATGATCAGTTGGCTGAGTTTCTCGGTCTTACTAAAGACTTTTTCAGCGAGAAGTCTTAGTCCTGAGTCGGGCTAGGTGAGGTCCCGCCAATCCCGCCGTCTCGAATAAGTCTAATGAGCACATCGCGAATAAGCTCTTGTCTTTCTTCGACGGTGAATTTTCCGGGTGCCGCGCGGTTCAGTTGAGCCGAGACAAAACCGTTGGTGGCGACGCGATAAATTTTTTCGTCATCAATCTCACTGAGGCGGTGGTGTCTCTCATCATCCATGGTCAGCATCGTCTTGATCACAGCCCCCGGGCCTGTGACGGTGACCAGCGAGTTACCGAAGGGTTCGATTTGCCAGATCGTGCGCATGGTGACGGTGCC
>JBLHRT010000080.1:0-10261 GCA_047626255.1 Candidatus Azotimanducaceae bacterium | reverse complement strand
ATTACGTCTGTGGTAGCCAGTATGGGTAATGCGGGACAAAGCAATTATGCGGCGGCTAAAGCCGGCGTTGAGGGCTATTGTCGCGCTCTGGCTGGTGAGCTGGGTTCTCGGGGCATTACGGTTAACGCCGTGGCGCCAGGGTTTATCAATACAGACATGACAGCAGAGTTACCTCAGGAGCAGCGTCAAGCACTATTGACCCGCGTGCCTTTGGCGCGACTAGGCGAGTCCAGTGAAGTTGCCATGCTGGTGGCTTTTTTGGCCGGCGATGGCGCGGGCTATATTACCGGCGAGACCATTCATATCAATGGCGGCATGTACATGAATTAGGATCGCTGTCAGTCCGGCCATGGTGTTAACTGAGCCATGGTTTAACTGATCTTTGGTTTAACTGATCTTTGGCTTAGCTGACAGGGATTTGCAACGAGCAATAGAAAACCGGAAAAGAAAACCACAAGTCAGTTTGGCTGAAACTAGCCTAGAGGAATTGTGTATTTTTGTTTGAAATTAGTTAGCCGATGACCAGGCAAACAAAAGGCTTGATAGGTTAGCCCGCATTTCATTAAACTAGCGCAGCTTTGACTGCAACGTGTAAGAGGAATTAATAGACATGAGCACTATAGAAGAACGAGTGAGCAAACTGGTTTGCGAACAGTTGGGAGTAAAAGAAGAAGAAGTCACCCTGGAAGCTTCATTCGTCGAAGATCTTGGCGCCGACTCTCTTGATACCGTTGAACTCGTCATGGCGCTTGAGGAAGAATTTGAAACTGAAATTCCTGATGATGAAGCGGAAAAGATCACTACGGTGAAAGAAGCTGTCGATTACATCGAATCGCACACCTAGTCTGTTGATTCTGACTAAAAGGCCGCATTTACTTTCGTGAGTGCGGTTTTTTCGTTTATAGCGGACATGATTTTCCAGTACTGTGACCATTCATGGATGTTTCGTGGGCGGCGCGTGGCCGCGTTGTTTACCATCATTTTTCGGTGTTGCGTCATTGGCAGAAGGCGAGGAGAGAAGCGTGAATAATCGTAGAGTCGTAATCACTGGTATGGGCATGATCACGCCGTTGGGTGCCTCCATGGAAAGCACCTGGTCGGGGTTGATGGCTGGGGACAGCGGTATCAGACCTATACAAACCTTCGATACCGAAGGCTTTCCCGTCAGGTTCGGTGGCGCGGTGCCAGAATTTGATATGTCCGAGTATCTGTCAGTTAAAGACGCCCGGCGTATGGACGGTTTTATCCAGTTCGGTATGGTGGCGGGTATGCAGGCGATGAAAGACTCTGGCCTGGAAGTGACTGATGAGAATCGTCATCGCGTCGGTGTAGCAGTGGGCTCTGGTATCGGCGGCATCGTCACTATTGAAACCTGTCATGACATTGTTGTTAATCGTGGTCCTACAAAAGTCACGCCATTCTTTGTACCGTCCTGCATCATTAATATGGTGGCCGGGCATCTGTCGATTATGTATGGCATGCAAGGTCCCAATATTGCTATTACGACTGCCTGCACCACGGGTACCCACAACATCGGCTTCGCGGCGCGCATGATCGCTGCGGGAGACGCCGATGCGATGCTCGCGGGCGGCGCTGAAAAGTCCACTTCGCCGACAACCATGGCTGGTTTTGCGGCTATGAGGGCGCTGTCGACCAGAAATGACGATCCTACCCGGGCCAGTCGCCCATGGGACAAGGACCGAGACGGGTTTGTATTGAGTGATGGTGCCGGTGTACTGGTGCTGGAAGAATATGAGCATGCTAAGGCCCGTGGCGCCAAGATTTATTGCGAACTCGCAGGCTTTGGCATGAGTGCTGATGCCAGCCATATGACCTCTCCCTCAGAGAATGGGTCTGGGGCCGCCATGTCGATGCAGAATGCGTTGCGCGATGCGGGTCTCAATGGCTCAGACATCGATTATATCAATGCTCATGGTACGTCAACGCCACTGGGCGATGTGGCTGAAACCAAAGCAGTTAAGACAGTCACCGGTGATCACCAAACCAAGGTGGCTGTCAGCTCGACCAAGTCGATGATTGGACACCTGCTAGGTGCCTCCGGGGCCGTTGAGGCGGTGATTTCCGCGTTGGCGATCGAACGCCAAGTGGCTCCACCGACTATTAATCTAGACAATCCTGATGAGGGCTGTGATCTCGATTATGTTCCGCATACCGCCCGTGAAATGAATATCGATGTGGCCTTATCCAATTCGTTTGGCTTCGGCGGCACCAATGGTACGCTGATATTCAAAAAGCTGGGATAGTCTGAGACGTGGCTCAGTCCCTGATCAACGGTCAAACCGCTGACACGATCCATATAGGTAATCGTGGTCTGGCCTATGGCGACGGCCTGTTTGAGACAATTCGCGTCATCGATCAAAGTCCCGTCTGGTTAGACTGGCATCTGGCGAGATTGCGCCGGGGATGTGAGCGTCTCAAATTGAATCTCGACGAAATCCTATTGCGTTCAGAAATCATGGCCCTGTGTCAGGGTGCTCCTGAAGAAGCGATCGTCGACCAGGTGCTGAAGATTATCATTACTCGGGGAGCTGCTGGGCGCGGTTATCGGCCTGATGTTACCCAAGGTGTTGAACGTATCTTGCTACTCAATGCTTATGTTGCTGACCCAAGCCCAGCCCAGTTGGGGATTCGGTTGTTGTCTTGTCAGACGCGTCTCGCCCGTCAGCCGTTATTGGCTGGCCTCAAGCATCTGAATCGCCTTGAGCAAGTGCTGGCGTCTGCCGAGTTGTCTGTTGATTGTCGCGAAGGCCTCATGCAGGATACCGCGGGGTTGGTGATAGAGGGCACGCGCAGTAATGTGTTCTTTGTGATAGCGGGGCAGCTCTGTACGCCGGCGTTGAGTCAGGCGGGTATTGATGGTGTGCTGCGTGAGTGGCTCTGTGAGGTCATGAGTGTGCAGGTTCGAGATATTGATTATGCGCAGGTGTTGACTGCGCAGGAGATCTTTGTGGGCAATAGTGTGTTTGGCATCTATCCAGTGACGAGCATTCGTGGCGCTCATCGCGATGCTGTTGAGGGCATTACCCCGTTTCAGATTGGCGAGACGACGAGGGCTTGCCAGGCACAGCTTCGTCAGGCGACAGGGATCACAGGATAGACATGCGCCGAATAGCCATAGCGATCAGTGCGGGTATTAGCCTGACATTACTGATTGTCGCTTACGTGGCATATCAGGTGCGTCAGCCAATTAATCTCTCGGACACGGAGCTTGTCTATGAGGTTAAGCCGGGCGCAAGCCTCAATCGCGTTACCTCGGACCTAGTAGAGCGGGATATTGTCAGGATGCCAGCTCTGTTATTTCGGGTCTATGGCCTTATGACACGTGGGCAGGGTAGTCTCAAAGCCGGTGAGTTTCTGCTCGAAGAGCGTCTCACTGGACGCCAGGTGTTGCAGCATTTTCGACAGGGCCGAGTCATTCAGCACCAAGTCACCTTTCCCGAGGGCTGGCGCTTCAACGACTGGCGGGCGCACCTTGCCGCACAAACGCGAATTCGAGCGTCGATACAAGCGCGTAGTGATGCCGACATTATGGCACTATTGGGGGTTGCGGGTCAGCATGTCGAGGGTCAGTTCTTTCCTGACACGTATCAATATTCAAAGGGTGAAGCCGATATTTCGATCTTGCGGCGGGCTCATCGGCGCATGACGCAGGCATTGCATCGGGCCTGGAAAAACCGGGCGGACGATACACTGAAGTCTGCCGAGGACGCGTTGATTTTGGCATCGATCATAGAGAAAGAGACGGGATTCGGCCCCGAACGGGGTAAGATCTCGAGTGTTTTCATTAATCGACTGAGGCAAGGCATGCGGCTGCAGACCGATCCTACTGTCATTTACGGTCTGACGGCCTTTGACGGTGATTTGACCCGTGCGCACCTGCGCCAGGTGACACCGTACAATACGTATCGTCATAAGGGACTGCCGCCAACACCGATTTGTAATCCAGGGTTAGCGTCGATTGAGGCGGCCTTGAATCCAGAGTCGACGACATTCCTGTATTTTGTCGCCCAAGGTGACGGCAAGAGCTACTTTTCCACTAACTTGGCAGAGCATAATGCCGCTGTGGCTCGCTTTCAGCGCCGTGCAGGGCGCGAGGGCTATCGTAGCACCCCAGCCAGTGCATCAGCGTTAGAGGAGAATGAGTGAGCGGTTTTTTTATTACCATTGAGGGTGCTGAGGGCGTTGGCAAGTCGACCAATATAACGTTCATTAAGTCGCTGCTCGACAGTCTGGGGATTGATCACATCATGACCCGCGAGCCTGGTGGTACGCCACTGGCTGAGCGCGTGCGCACACTGTTGCTGGACAAGGACGAGCACGTCATGGATCCCTTGACCGAATTGCTGTTGATGTTCGCTGCCAGGCGCCAACATGTTGAAGAACTGATACGTCCTGCGTTGGCGAAAGGCCAATGGGTGATCTGTGATCGATTCACTGACTCTACCTATGCCTATCAGGGAGGCGGTCGCGGGCTTGATATGCAGGCCATTGAGACGCTCGAGCAATTGTCTTTGGGTGACTTTCGACCGGACCTGATCCTTGTGTTGGACTTAGAGACGGCGACAGGTATGTCGCGTGCACGCGCACGGGCTGAACTGGATCGATTTGAACGTGAGGACGAAGCGTTTTTTAATCGAGTCAGGCAAGTATTTTTAGAGCGGGCAGGGCGGGGGGCACCTTATCAGCTAATAGATGCGGGTCAGCCTTTGATTGATGTTCAGGCACAAATTCGACAGGTTATCGTTCGCATAGCAGAGCACCGGAGTACGGCCCCGTAATGGCTGATCAGATGATAAGTAGCGCTGAGTTCTATCCGTGGCAGGACAAACCACGGGAACAGATATTTCGTCAGCATGGCCAAGACAAATTGCCCCATGCGTTGTTGCTGGTGGGCCAGGCTAATCTCGGCAAGCGATCTTTTGCTGGTGCCATCGCCCGGCGCTTGTTGTGCAATGCGCCTGAGGCGGATGTGCCGTGCGGAAAATGTACCGGTTGTGGTCTTTTCCAAGCAGGTACGCACCCCGACTATCGCGTGGTGCAGCCAGAAGACTCTAAGCAGATCAAGGTTGAGCAGGTGCGCTCATTGATCAACTGGTCGTTGCAGACGGCCCAGCGCAATGGTTATAAAGTGGCTATCATTCAGCCTGCCGAGACTATGAACATTACCACGGCTAATGCCTTGCTGAAGTGTCTGGAAGAGCCGCCTGGGAAGACATTATTTATGTTGGTCACCGACCAGCCGTTGAAGCTACTACCGACGATTCGCAGTCGATGTCAGCGGGTTGAGTTCCCGATACCCGCTGCAGAGCAAGCCCTCGGGTGGCTTGAGGGCCAGTTGCCCGGTAGGCCTGACCTTCGTTTGTTACTGAGTATTGCCGGGGGTGAACCCTTGACGGTGGTGCGGGACTACAACGAGAAGTATTTGCACCGGCGTGAAATCGTTATGGAGAGTATGGCGGCGCTGGTCAGCGGTCGTATATTACCGGCAGATGCTTACCAGCGACTTAACGCCGATAAGGAGCATAAGCCCCTGGAAACTATCCAGATCAGCTTAGGGATGCTCGCAGACGCTTTGCGTTGGTATTTTTCAAAAGATGAAAAAGTGATTAAGAATCGAGATATGAAGGCGCATATCAAATTATTGGGCGACATCTCAGGTGCCGATTTCTTATTCGCTATTCAAGACCGACTGCTTCAAGAGGCTCGACATTTGGGCAGTACATCAAATCCTGATGCCAACTTACTGTTAGAGGTGCTGCTGATCGATATCAGTCAGCGTCGATTAGAGCTTATTTTGTGATTGGTCTGTTTCTATCTTGTAGATTGGCAGGCAGTCAGGCAATATTTCAAGACTTTCAACGGTAGGCATTAAAAATGGGTAGGCTTGCGCGCGGTGGTGCCAAGAAAACCATGATCGCATTGACGATCAGGGACAAGGCTGTACTGCACAATTATTACATGCCATTCATCAAAAATGGCGGTTTGTTTATCGTCAATCGGACGGAATACGAACTGGGCGATGATGTCTTTATCTTGCTTAGCCTGATGGACGAGTCTGAGAAGATCCCCGTTGCGGGTAAGGTTGTCTGGATCGCCAAGAAAGGCGTGAAAAGTCCGCACACGCCGGGTGTTGGCATACAGTTCAGCGACCCGGAGAACACAGCCAAGGATAAAATCGAGACCTATTTGGTGGGTTCTATCGGTTCAGCCAACGCCACGGCAACCATGTAAGCGGCGCCTCTTTTTTGTACGCAATGTAAGGCAAGGATCGCGGATGATGTTATCATTAGCGTGCCGGTTTGATTGCGCGCAGCAGACCGTCAGGATCGATGCAGGTGACAACCATCTGGGTCTTAGATTCTCACAACGGGTTCAATAACCCTGGAAATATCAATGACTTATTGTGTTGCCATCTCGGTTGATGCCGGGGTATGTTTCATCACTGACTCGCGTACGAATGCCGGCGTTGATAACGTCAGCAGTTATTCAAAGATGAACATTTTTGGCGTCGACGGCGAGCGCCAGATCGTGATCCTATCGGCAGGTAATCTCGCCACGACCCAGGGTGTTATTAGTCAGCTAAAGAAAGATATCAAGATGGGGGCGAGTCAGCATCTGTTGAACTTGCCGCACCTGACCGATGCCGCTGACTACCTGGGAGAGGTGAGCGTCGCTCAGCAGGCCAAACATACGGCAGGCAATGCCAACTTCGAAGCCTCGTTTATCATCGGTGGCCAGATCACTGGGCAGAACTCAAATGCCTATCTGGTATACCCGCAGGGCAATCATATTACGACCTCGGCCGACACGCCATTTTTGCAGATCGGTGAGAGTAAATACGGTAAGCCTATTCTTGATCGTATCCTGGCGCTTGACTCAACGTTGGAGACGGCGACCCTCTGCGGTCTTGTGTCAATGGATTCGACTATTCGCAGTAATCTGACCGTGGCTCCGCCTATCGAGGTGTTGATCTACCAAAAAGATAGCCTGATGTGCGACCGTTACTATCGATTTGACGAAAGCAGCGAGTACCTGCGTGAGGTGAGTCGTGCCTGGGACGCTAAACTCAAGGAAGCGTTTGCCGGTATGCCACCGATCGCGTGGAGCGCCAACTGGGATGATGTTCAGGATCGGCGTAGCTAATCTTCGTTGTTAGTTTCTGTGGTATTCTTGTTACTGCTTACTTCCCAGCCTATTGACTATTCGTTATGAGGAGTCTGTCGTCATGACGATTCGCGTCGCCATTAACCATATTACTGAATATCGCTTTGATAGGCCGATCACTCTGCATCCGCATGTGATCCGTCTGCGACCGTCGCCTCATGCCCGGAGCGAAATCCAGTCTTATTCTCTCAAAGTGTCGCCAGAAAATCATTTCCTTAACTGGCAGCAAGACCCGTTTGGCAATTACCTCGCCCGCTATGTATTTCCGGAGAAAACCCGTGAGTTGTTAATTCATGTCGAACTGATTGTCGATATGACGGTCATCAATCCCTTTGACTTCTTTCTTGAGGAAGAGGCAGAGAAGATTCCGTTTGCGTACGAGGCGCAGTTGCGTCGTGATCTCGATCCGTATCTGGAAATTAAAGAAAGCGGTCCGCTGCTAACCGAATGGCTGGCGAAGGTCGATCGAACCCCGACCCCCACCGTCAATTTTTTGGTGGCGCTAAACCAACGTTTGATGCTCGATGTCAATTACCTGATCCGTATGGAGCCAGGTGTACAGAGTTGCGAAGAGACCTTGCAGAGCCATGCCGGTTCATGTCGCGACAGTGCTTGGTTGATGGTGCAAGTGTTGCGGCATTTGGGTCTGGCAGCACGCTTTGTCTCTGGCTATTTGGTGCAACTGACATCGGATCAAAAATCGCTGGATGGGCCCTCCGGACCCGAGGAAGATTTTACCGACCTGCACGCCTGGGCAGAAGTGTACCTACCCGGCGCGGGCTGGATCGGTCTCGATGTGACATCAGGCCTGTTTGCCGGCGAGGGACATATTCCTCTGGCATGTACGCCTGATCCCATCTCTGCAGCACCGGTCACAGGCGCTATCGAGGCCGCTGAGGTGACGTTCCACTTCGAGAACAGCGTGACCCGCATCTATGAAGACCCGCGTGTCACCAAGCCTTACAACGATCAGCAGTGGAGCAAGGTCGAGCGTCTGGCTAAAACGATTGACAAGCAGTTGGTTGACGATGATGTGCGTTTGACGATGGGCGGCGAACCGACGTTTGTCTCCATCGACGATATGGACGGTGCGCAGTGGAATACTGCTGCCCTTGGGGATGATAAGCGCACGCTGGCAGACAAGTTGTTTTGGCGCTTGAAAAAGCATTATGCCCGTCGTGGGCTGATGCATATTGGCCAGGGTAAGTGGTATCCAGGAGAACCTTTGCCACGTTGGGCGTTGTCACTTATCTGGCGCAAGGATGGTAAGCCGCTGTGGCAGGACGATCAGTGGTTAGCCTGTGAGAGCAGTGAGGGTAAGCAGACCGTTGAGCAGGGCAAGACTTTTGCTGAAGCGCTGGCGCAACAGTTAGGCATAAAGCCTAATCTCGTCGTGGCAGGCTTTGAGGATGTGGGTTATTACCTGTGGAAAGAAGGTCAGCTGCCTGAAAATCTTGATCCAGACAACAACAAGCTTAATGACCCGCTTGAGCGGGAGCGTTTTCGGTCGCTGTTTGATGGCAAGTTAACGACGGCTGTTGGCTACGCCTTGCCCCTTAAATGGCACGCTATCAACGACGAGCAGGGGCACTGGGCTTCAAGTCATTGGCCGTTCCGCACCAAGCATATGTTGTTGGTAGCGGGTGACTCGCCTATGGGCCTACGCTTGCCGTTGAACTCATTGCCGTGGGAAGCGCCGAACCCGCTGGAATTTGACGCGGAAGCTGATCCCTATGCGCCGGTCAGTGGTGATGTCGAAACGCTGCAAAGCAAAGAGATGGTAGAGATTGTCCATACCGCCTTGTGCGTGCAGGTTAGGGAAGGGCATGTCTATATCTTTATGCCGCCCCAGACCCAGCTGGAAGTCTATACCCAGTTACTGGAAAAGATCGAGGCGACCGCCGAGCAAGTCGGTATGCCCGTTATCATTGAAGGCTACACGCCTCCGTCAGACAGTCGTTTGCAGATGCTGCAGGTGACGCCTGATCCCGGTGTCATCGAAGTTAATGTGCAGCCTGCTAACAACTGGGAGGAGCTCACGGAAATTGCCGTGAATCTGTATGCGCAGGCGAGAGAGTGCCGGCTTGGCACCGAGAAGTTTATGCTTGATGGTCGTCACTCAGGCACCGGTGGTGGTAACCATATCACTCTCGGTGGCGCATCGCCCATCGACAGTCCGTTTTTGCGTAGACCCGACATGCTCAAGAGTCTGATCATCTATTGGCAGAACCATCCGAGCTTGTCTTATCTGTTTTCTGGGCTGTTTATCGGCCCAACGAGCCAGTCACCTCGTGTCGACGAGGCTCGTGACGATAATTTGTATGAGTTGGAATTGGCGCTAGCGCGCATTCCTGACGGCGACGTAGAGCAGCCCTGGCTGGTAGATCGCTTGCTGCGTAATTTCCTCGTGGACTTGACGGGTAACACCCACCGTGCCGAGTTCTGCATCGACAAACTGTACTCGCCAGATTCAGCGGGCGGTCGTCGTGGTCTGGTGGAGTTTCGCGCCTTTGAGATGCCTCCTCACGAACGTATGGGCTTGGTACAGATGCTACTGATTCGTGGCCTTATCGCCATGTTCTGGCGCAAGCCTCATGATCGTCCGTTGATCCGCTGGGGTACAGAGTTGCACGACAAGTTCATGCTGCGGCACTTTATAACAGATGATTTTCAACAGGTGATTGATGATCTGCGGCGCTCGGGCTATGGCTTTGACGAGGCTTGGTTTGACCCCTTCATTGAATTCCGCTTTCCGCGCATTGGTGGCATCAACGTCGCTGGTATCGATCTGCAGCTTTATGCCGCGCTTGAGCCTTGGCATGTATTGGGTGAGGAGTCTTCAACCCAGGGAACCTCGCGATTTGTGGATTCCACCCTGGAGCGGATACAGATCACGCTCGATAATGCCGCAGTGGGCCGCTATATCGTCACCTGTAACGGTCGCAAGGTGCCTCTGCGCGCGACGGGTACCAAGGGGCGTCAGGTGGCAGCAGTACGCTACAAAGCGTGGGAGCAAACATCAAGTCTGCACCCGAGTATCGATCCACACAATCCCTTGGTGTTTGACGTAATCGAT
>JBLHRT010000079.1:0-10270 GCA_047626255.1 Candidatus Azotimanducaceae bacterium | reverse complement strand
TTTGAGCAACCTCAGCGCGCGGTCACGCCAGGCCAGTGGGCCTGCTTTTATGCCGGCGACGAGTGTCTTGGCGGTGGGATTATCGACGCCACCGCCACGACAACGACGGATACAACGATGGATACAACGATGGATACAAAAATGGCTGAGCCCCTGCAAAGTCAACACTTCGCGAAGCAGCCCCATTGAGCGTCGTCTGGGAACGACGCGCACTGGCAATGGCGGGCCTGGTGCAAACCGTCCACCTGGTGTCCAGTGTCGCCCGTACCGGTATCGTCGCCCAGGATGTCATGGAAGCCAGTCTCGCCAGCGTGTTTGTGCAAAACCCAGACTCGATCAGCGAAATCTATCAGGGCTCAAGAGGAATTCGTAGCGGACTTAGTCTCACGCGCGAGGTGCTGCAGCAGTTCAATTTACAGGCCCATGGCGAGATCCTGCGGTATTTGCTGGCCGTGACTAACTTGGAACGTCAGTTGGCACGCGACTCAGCCATGCTCAATCAACTGGGAGCGGGAATTGCCCGGATTGATGAGCAGCGCCTGCAACGTCATGCCGATCCCCATCGTGTCGACGATGAATCCATTGAACAGCTCGCCAGCTTGTATGAGGCAACCCTGAGTGACATCAAGCCACGCATCAGAATCGCCGGCAATCGCCAGCAATTAAATATTCCTGCCAACATCTATCGCGTGCGCGCTCTGATGTTGGCGGCGGTTCGCGCTGCTGTACTGTGGCATCAGGTCGGCGGGCGGCGCTGGCAAATCCTGCTGAATCGCGGCCAACTCGGGCGAGGGCTCGACCACATCAGCTGATTAAAATCAGCCTTATAATTTATACACATTAAAAAATTGAAACACTTACTTAATATTTCATCGAGATTTTTATGACTCTTAGCCCACTGCTCGCGATAACCCCTATCGATGGTCGTTACGCTGACAAGACCCACGAATTGGGTGAACTGTTCAGCGAGTTCGGCCTCATTCACCACCGCGTTACCGTCGAGGTCCGTTGGTACCAGTTTCTCGCCGCTGCGCCTGAAATCCCCGAACTACCCGCTCTGTCCGATCAGGCCAATCAATACCTGAACGTGATGGTTGATGATTTCAGCACTGTCGATGCAGAGCTGGTTAAACACTTTGAAAGCACCACCAACCACGACGTCAAGGCCGTGGAATACTTTATCAAGCAACGCTTTCGTGAAAGCGAACTGGCGGAACTCCTGACTCACCTTGAGTTTGTACATTTCGCCTGCACCTCGGAAGATATCAACAACCTGGCCTACGCCATGATGCTGTCGCATTGCCGCAGTCGTGTGCTAAGCCAACAGCTACCTGCGGTGATGAATCGTCTGGCTGACCTGGCACGCCAGTATGCCGCCGTGCCCATGTTATCTCGCACTCACGGGCAGGTGGCCTCACCCACCACCATGGGCAAAGAAATAGCCAATGTCGTCGCTCGCCTGCGGCGTCAGTACCTGCAACTGCAAGCCGTGCCCATCATGGGCAAGATCAATGGTGCCGTGGGCAACTTCAACGCCCACGTATCGGCCTATCCAGATGCCGACTGGCTAGCACTCAGCGAGCAGTTCGTGATGTCCCTAGGCCTCGTCTGGAATCCCTACACGACCCAGATAGAGCCTCATGACTACATCAGCGAGTTGTTCGACGCACTCGCCCGCTTCAATACCATTCTTTTGGACTTTGACCGAGATGTTTGGTCCTACATATCCATCGGTTACTTTAAGCAACGCAAGGTGGAGGGTGAAACGGGTTCATCCACCATGCCCCACAAAGTCAATCCCATCGACTTTGAAAACTCCGAGGGCAATCTCGGTATGGCCAATGCCATCCTCAACCATATGGCCGAGAAACTGCCAATCAGCCGTTGGCAGCGTGATCTCACCGACTCAACGGTGTTGCGCAACTTGGGCACCGGTATCGCCTACTCCCTGATAGCCTACAAATCGACCCTCAAGGGACTTGGTAAGCTGGAGCTCAACCCCACCGCGCTGCAAGCTGATCTGGACGGCAGCTGGGAAGTGCTCGCGGAGCCTATCCAGACCATCATGCGCAAGTACGATATTGAGGAACCCTACGAGAAGCTGAAAAATTTAACTCGGGGTGAATCCCTGAACCAACAACGCATCGACGATATGATCGCGACCCTTGGCTTGCCCGAAGAGGCGAACCAGCAAATCCGCGCACTGACACCAGCAAACTATATCGGCCTCGCTGTGGCACTGACCGAACGCCTACTCGCCGAGACACCACTTGATTCTTAAGTCGGATGGATTTACCGGCACTGTCGCTACCGACTGGTTCCAGAATGCGGATCTGTCTTATCACCAATTTGAGCAAACCTACTGGCGCCGGCAACCTTGGGCCGCGCAAGGATTGTTTGAAAATTTATTAGAAAGCATCAGCGAGCAATTGAATAAAAAGAAGTTGCTTGAACTATCGGCTGATGAAATGATTGATACTCGGATCATCAGTCGGCAACCTGCCATGTCAAAAGATGACCACCCCTATGACTATGAATTGGCCCTAGGCCCCTTCGAGCAAGCCAGCCTGGTCACGGGTGAAATGCTGATGCTACAGGGACTGGAACAACACCTACCCGTTATCGCTGAGCTTCTGACAAACCACTTTGGTTTTCTGCCACGCTGGCGCATCGATGATGTGATGGCCAGTTACGGCAACACCGGTGCCAGCTGCGGCCCACACTTTGATCACTACGATGTATTTCTACTACAGGTCCGTGGTGAGAAGCAGTGGCTACTGGCCGACGGCCCCTTTAGCGATGCTGACTTGCTGCCAGACGTAGATATTCGTCTGCTTGAACACTTCCCCTTCAGTCAGACGCTCACCCAGTCTGCTGGCGACCTCCTGTATATTCCACCCGGTGTTGGCCACTATGGCATCGCCTCTGATGACAGCCTGACGTTGTCCATCGGACTGCGTAATCCTACACTGGTGGAGATGATCTCGAGCCTAGCCGATCAGATCACCGACAGTATAACCACCACAGAAACGCTGGATGACCAACTGGGCGCTGCCGACATGGGTCTGCAAGCGATGGATATTGAGCAGTTAAGCAGCCGATTAATCCCGGTTCTGTCACAGCCGGAGGCGATCAGCCGCTGGTTTGGTTGCTATATGACCGAACCGCCCAGACCCGAACTCATCGAGCCCGGGGATGAAATCAACCTAGACTGGGATAACCTAGACGCGCAGACCCAGCAGGGGTACTTAGTGTGTCATCTCGCCACCCGCCTTTGCCATCAGGCGCGCGCCAGCGACACCCTACTATTTGTTAATGGTGAGGCACTCGAGGCACCCGCAGACGTCAACAACTGGTTTGCGCCATTGGCCCGCCTACGTACAATACCGCTCACATTAATCCCTGCGGATCCCGTCCAACAGGCGCTGGTGACATACCTGTTAGACACGGGCGCGGTGACGCTTGAAGGCATCGACTCACCATCTGCACAGTTCTGACGACGAACAGCGATGACTGAGCACGGCGATGACTGAGAATAACGACGAGAAGGCCTGATTATGTCTGACAAACGTGAAGCCCGTGATTTTCTGATACGCAGTGCCAGTTGGGCGTCGGATAAAGACAATCTGACGAACTTACGGCGCCTGGTGTTTATCGTTGAACAAGACGTATCTCAGGAAGAAGAGTGGGATGGACAAGACGAGACCGCCTATCACTGGCTGGCGACAGATCAATCAGATCGCGCCATCGGCACAGCACGCCTGCTGCCCACTGGACAGGTCGGTAGAATGGCTGTACTGGCGGAGTATCGCGGCACTGGCGTGGGGGCATCACTGCTTGAGGCTGCGGTCAGTGAGGCTAAACGTTTGGGCCTGCCAGATATCTACCTCAATGCCCAGAGTCACGCCTTGGGCTTCTATGAACGCGCCGGTTTTATCAAGCAAGGCGAGGAGTTCATGGACGCCGGCATCCCGCATTTCCGCATGCAGCAGCCCGAACCCGCCGCGTCACGACGCCTAGCTCCAGATTTCGCCGAGGGCATATCCTTGCGCTTGTTCGATACCACCGAGGCAAACTGGCATACTGATGGCAAGATACTCACGCTGTTACGTGAGCAGGTGCAGGCGCACCAACGGGATTTGCCAGCCGACCTCATGATCGACGAAACAGATGAGACCAACCTACACTGGCACGCCCAGGATCTCGACGGTCAGACTATCGGCGTCATATCTATGAGCCTTGAGGGGCATCTAGGGCGCCTGGCCGTGCTGCAGGAGCACCGTGACCGAGGCGTGGGCCTGTCGCTGTTGGAAGCGGCACAGGCAAAAGCGACGCGATTTGGGTTATCGAGGGTCTGGGCAGAGGCGCCGACATCCTTAGCGCCATTTTTTACTCACGCGGGGTTCACCCCAGAGGCCACCCCGTATAGGGCCCATGGCGTGGAGTATCAGGTATTTACGCACGCCCTAGCCATCGACGATATTGCCCAACACCGGCGCCTGCAGGGCAAGATCAATGGTGATACCTATGTCAGTGAAGACCATCACTACACATTGGGAGAAGACAAACAGCTGTTGCTGCTGCGGCGCGAAGCCGAATTCCAACAGGTCATCCTGGAGATGTGCCAGCAGGCACGTCAATCAATCCGTATCTGGTCGCCGATGCTGGATCACAAGCTGTTTCATCATGATGCGTTGCGCGAGAGCTTTTCCCGCCTAGCACGTCGCAACCGCTATACCAGCATCGAGATTTTGTTGTACGACAGCCACCGGGTCGTCACCAACACCCACGCCCTGTTGGAGATCAGCCGTAAGTTGCCCTCATCCATCAAAATGAAATTGGTGCATCCAGAGTTACGCAAACTCAATCATGAATTTGTTCTGGTGGATGGCGACGGGGTTATCTATCGCAACGACTATGAAAATTTCGAGGGTTATGCCAAATTCCGTGACGTCACCGACAACCAGCGTCTTGGACGCCAGTTTAAATCGGGCTGGGAGAGCGGTGTGTATGACCCTAATCTGCGCCAGCTGAAAATCTAGTAACGAGACACAACCGGCGCTACACGGACCCTAGGCCGGCATCGATAGCGATTCGGTCGATACCAGCAAACCGTTGTTATCGGCGTAGAGATATTCGCCGGGAACAAACGTGATGCCGCCGAAGGTCACTGGCTCATTGAGTAGGCCAACCTGACGTTTGACGCTCTTCATGGGGTGGGTTGCCAGCGCCTGCACGCCGAGATCCATGCCGTTTATCAGGTCAACATCACGAATACAGCCAAAGACAACAATGCCCTGCCACTGATTTTGCACCGCTTGCAGGGCGAGGTTATCCCCCAGCAAGCCACATCGCAGACTGCCACCGCCATCAACCACCAGTACGTGACCGGCACCCGGTTGTGTGACCTGCTGCGCGACCAGAGAATTGTCCTCATGACACTTAATGGTGACTATCTTGCCGCCAAAATTGTTCTTGCCTCCATAGTTTCTCAACAATGGTGCCAGCACTCTGACCTGTTCGGGATAGGCGTCACACAGATCCGGTAGTACATATTCCATAATCTTATCCTGGGCAGAACGCTGCCCGACGGTCGATCTTGTCGTCTCAGGGGCTGGGAATATCTTTTGACGGCAGACAGAAACCAGCTAGAATCGACGTTATCATAACAAACAGGAAGCGGTTCGGTGAGTCATCACGCCTCTCATCGAACACCCGACATGCCAATCGCTAAGATTTACAGGCATCGGTCAGCAGCGCCGCGAGCCGCACTGCCATCGCGCATACTCATACACTGTCTGATTTGCTTGCTGTCGACAGGGCTTTGTCCGCTGGTCGCACAAGCAGACATCTATATCTATCGCGGCCCAGACGGTGAACGTTTGATTACCGACAAGCCCAAGAGTCGCTCGTTTGATCAGTACAAGCTCATCAGTCATCGCAACTCAATGACCAATGCTGGCCATATTATGGCAGACCGCCCCTACACTGACTCCGCCATTAGCTTCAAAAACACCAGCACGGTGGCTGATTTCCGAGACTATATTACGGATGCCAGCCACCTGTATAAGATCGACCCGATACTGGTCGAGGCCGTCATCCACGTTGAGTCTGGCTTTAACCCCAATGCGGTGTCCGAAAAAGGGGCAAAGGGCTTGATGCAGCTGATGCGCGCTACAGCCCAGCAATATCAGGTCACCAATCGATTCAATCCCCGAGATAATATCTATGCGGGCGTGCAACATCTGCGCTACCTGATGAATCGCTTTGATGGCGAGGTACCACTCGTGCTCGCAGCCTACAATGCCGGCCCAGGCAGTGTCGATAAATACAGCGGTGTGCCACCCTACCCGGAAACCCAGCACTATATCCAAAAAGTCCTGAGCTATCAGGCGCAACTCAGCCAACGCTCTCAGCCTGCATTTGGCCCGGCATTCACTGGTCGCTAACGACGCGTCTATCCACGCGCTTTAGCGTCGGAATTTAGTCTCCAGAATCAGCGACGAATTTGTTCGCTCGACACCCTCAAGGTTACCAATACGGTCTAGCACCTGACTGATCTCGGCGGTTGACTCCGCGGCGATTTCTGCCATCAGGTCATAATCTCCACTCACGGCGTATAGCGCGTTCACCTGCGGCAAATCCCGCAGCTCCAGATACGTGCGCCCGGTAAGCTTCTGGTTAACCACAATCAAGACATGGGCCTCGACCTGCCGACGCGCGTAGTCATCCCCAAACATCACGGTATAACCCAGTATCACCCCCGTTTCCTCCAGCCGTCGAATCCGACTGTTGATGGTAGAGCGTGACACCCCCAGCCGGCGGGCGATTTCAGAGGTGCTACGACGCGCGTCTTCGCGCAGGCTACTAATAAGCTGCTGGTCCATGTAGTTCATTATATTGATCATAAGCCTCGTCAATTTGAGCTAATTCTTGATCAATTTGTATAATTTGTCTATTCATTCTGACTTGAGTTCTGGCGATACTCCTACTTATCTTTTTCCACGCCTATCTTTTCAACCCGTATCTTTTCAAAGCCATGGCCAGGAGCCACTTCCATGACACAAGCTAAAACCTCTATCGCTGTTATTGGCGCCGGCAAAATCGGCGAGACGATCGTCGACTTACTACTCGACAGTGACGACTATCGGGTCACGCTGATCGACGCGTCAACTGAGGTACTGGCACGCTTCGCGCCGCATCCCGCGCTGACGACAATCCAGCAGGACGTCAAGGACGCCAGCGCACTGGAGAAGACCCTGGCCGGCCATTTTGCCGTGCTCAGCTCCACGCCTTTCTTCCTGACTCGGACCATCGCCCAGAGCGCTTTTAACGCGGGCTGTCATTACCTTGACCTGACCGAAGATGTCGACAGCACCAACTTCGTACGCCAGCTGGCAACCAACGCGACTTCGGCGTTTATTCCTCAGTGCGGGCTAGCGCCAGGCTTCATTTCCATTGTCACCCAGAACATTGCCAAGCATTTTGATGAACTTGACGCCATTCGCATGAGTGTTGGCGCCCTGCCCCAATTTCCTTCCAACAGCCTGAACTACAACCTCACATGGAGTACTGACGGCGTCATCAATGAGTACTGCGAACCCTGCGTGTGCGTAGAGGATGGCAAGATTACCAAAGTTCCCGCACTGGAGAACCTGCAGCACTTCTCCCTTGATGGCATCAAATACGAAACCTTTAACACCTCGGGTGGAATCGGCTCTCTAGCAGAGAGCTTAGCCGACAAGGTTAATAGCATGAGCTATCAGACGATCCGCTACCCCGGTCACCGCGACATCATGAAGACCCTGCTACATGACTTGCGCTTGAAGGATCGTCGAGACGTATTGAAGGATGTACTTGAGACGGCAATACCGGCAACCTTGCAAGATGTCGTGCTTATCTTTGTCACCGTCAGCGGTAATAAAAACGGACGCCTGACCCAACAAACCTACGCCAACAAGGTCTATGGCAAGACGATCCGAGGTGTTGAGCGCACCGCGATTCAAATCACCACCGCCTCGAGCATCTGCGCGGTACTGGACCTGTTGCGCGACAAGCAAATTCCTGATCAAGGCTTTATCATGCAAGAAGATATTGCACTGGATCTGTTTCTCAGTAACCGATTTGGTAGTGCCTATGCTATGGCACCAAAACACACAGGCAGCAATCAAACATAATTAGGAGACCTACCATGGATATTCGAAGTACTGTCGCCGAGACATTAACGCGCTTGGGCGTGCCGCCTAGCGCCTATACCGAGGGCGACATGGCGGTCAACAGCCCCATTAATGGCCAGGCCGTTGCCAAGGTTCAATCCCACACGCCAGACCAGGTTGATACTCTGGTGACTCAAGCAACTCAGGCCTTTCACACCTGGCGACAGGTGCCCGGCCCTCGCCGCGGCGAACTGATACGTCTGTTTGGCAACCAGCTGCGCATTCACAAGCAGAGCCTTGGCGAACTGGTCAGCTTAGATAACGGTAAAATTCTCCAGGAAGGTCTCGGGGAGGTTCAAGAAATGATCGATATCTGTGACTTTGCTGTCGGTTTATCGCGTCAACTCTATGGCTTGACCATTGCGTCCGAGCGCCCCCTGCACAAGATGCAGGAAAACTGGCACCCACTGGGACCCATCGCCGTGATCTCAGCCTTCAACTTCCCCGTGGCTGTGTGGGCCTGGAATACGACACTCGCAATCGTCTGCGGTGATGCGGTGATCTGGAAGCCGTCAGAGAAGACGCCACTGACAGCCATCGCCTGTCAGGCAATATTTGATTCCGTGGCTAACGACTTCGACGACGCGCCGCCGCATCTGTGCCAACTACTGATGGGTGATGCTTGTGTAGCGACCCCGCTGGTAGATGATCCGCGCATCGCGTTGGTGAGCGCCACGGGCAGCACCGCCATGGGCAAAGCCGTAGCACCACGTGTTGCCGCCCGCCTAGGCCGCTCGCTGTTGGAGCTCGGTGGTAACAATGCCATTATTGTTTGCCCCACAGCAGATCTCGACATGGCGATCATGGCCATTGTCTTTGGCGCCGTGGGCACTGCCGGTCAGCGCTGCACGTCGACCCGCCGACTGTTTGTTCACGAATCTGTTCGCGAACAGCTGATGCAGCGCCTGGTCGCGGCTTATCAGTCCGTCAGCGTTGGCAACCCATTGACTGATGGCAGCCTGGTAGGTCCGCTGATCGACCAGCGCGCCTATGACCAGATGCAGGCAGCGCTCGATAAAGCCCGGGACCAGGGCGCTGTCATCACAGGCGGTGAGCGCCTCACCGTTGCCGGGTTTGAAGATGCCTTTTATGTACGCCCCGCATTGGTTGCCATGCCGGCAACACAAACTAATGTTAAAGAAGAGACCTTCGCACCGATCCTGTATGTTTTCGGCTATCAGCATCTCGATGCGGCAATCGCAGCGAACAATGATGTGCCTCAGGGCTTGTCATCCGCGATCTTCACCAATGACCTGCGTGAGGCCGAGCAATTCACGGCGGATACGGGCAGCGATACGGGTATTGCCAATGTTAATATCGGCACCAGTGGTGCTGAAATTGGCGGCGCCTTCGGCGGTGAGAAGGACACAGGTGGTGGTCGAGAGTCTGGCTCCGACGCGTGGAAAGCCTATATGCGACGCAGCACCAATACCATCAACTACTCGACAGAGTTACCACTGGCCCAAGGTATCAAATTCGACCTATAGTCGACGCTGAGGTTAAACAAGTCATAAAAAAGCCCTCGTGTCATCGCTGACATAAGGGCTTTTTTACGGGCTTTTTAAAAGTCTCTCTATGATTGCGGCCAGGATAAGCCAACCAATACGTTAGCCACGCTCAGTAATCGGCGTGTAAGACCGGTTCTCCGGTCCAACGTAATCCGCGCTCGGCCGAATCAGGCGATTGTTCGAACGTTGCTCCATGACATGCGCCGCCCACCCGGTCAAACGCGACATCACAAAGATGGGCGTAAAAATCTTGGTAGGAATACCCATATAGTTATAAGCCGAGGCATGGAAGAAGTCAGCATTCGGGAACAGCTTCTTTTCATCCCACATGGTTTTAGCAACGGCCACTGAGATATCAAACAGATTGGTATCGCCTGCCTCTGCCGCCAGCATCGAAGCCCATTCCTTGATGATATCGTTGCGTGGATCGTGGGTGCGGTAAATAGCGTGCCCAAAACCCATGATAGTCGCCTTCTCGGCGAGCATCTTATGAATGCCATCAACGGCTTCTTCTGGCGTCTTGAATTTCTCGATCAGCTCCATGGC
>JBLHRT010000078.1:0-10295 GCA_047626255.1 Candidatus Azotimanducaceae bacterium | reverse complement strand
ACGACGCTAGGCTTCACCGACCAGGTACTCGGCCAGCAAAAGTGGAACCTGCAGGCGGACGTGGGTGATTTTGTGATCAAGCGTCGAGATGGCTTATTCGCCTATCAACTGGCGGTTACCGTCGATGATGCTTTTCAGCAGGTCACGCACGTTGTGCGCGGCAGCGACCTACTCGACTCGACCCCTCGCCAAATCAGCCTTGCGCATGCGTTGCATTATCCCGTGCCGCTGTATGCCCATATCCCCGTACTGGTGGACGACACAGGCAAGAAGCTGAGCAAGTCAGAACAGGCAACACAGATACCCTCAGCCGAACCCCTGCGTTGCATTCGAGCGGCGCTAAAGCACCTTGGCCAAGCGCAATTTCCGCAGATTGCTGACCTACACGCCCTATTGGCGGCAGCGTCCAAAGCTTGGCGTATGGACCGGGTGCCAAGACTATTGAGCCAATCGATGCAGATTGACTGATATTAGGTTTACAATGCTGACATGATCATCGATCGAACCATCCTATTTCTCGTGTTGGGCTTTTTCTGCTTTATCGCCGAGATTGATAGCTGGCAAGCCGTCGGCAGTGGGCTGACTTGGCACAGCACTTATCTCGGCTGGCTCTTGCTGATCGGCCTATGTTTGTGGGATCAACTACGCCGCCGCGACAGATCCGGGAGCTAGCCCAGCCGTGATGTTCACCTTGGCACAATTGTTTTTGACAGGCATCGTCTATCTGACGATCTTGTTCGGCACGGCCTATGCGACCGAAAAAGGCTGGCTGCCAAAAAGTTTGACCCAACATCCCATCACTCGCATTCTCTCGCTGGGCGTATTTGCAGGCGCTATATGCTTTAACGGCGCCCTTGGCCTAGCCGCCACCTATGGTAGCGGTTACCTTCTGTACTTCCTAGGCACCAGCGCCGCGTTTATTATCGCCCCCGTACTACTCAACCCATTGAGCCGTATCGCCCTGACCCACCGATTGGGCTCGCTGGCTGATGTTTTTGCCTTTCGATATCCGGCGCCCTGGGTCGGCGGCCTAGTCAGCTTACTGATGCTACTCGCTTTACTGCCTTTGATAGCCCTACAAATCCATGCCGTGTCAATGACCGTGCATCTGCTGAACCAAGAATTGAGCCAGGCCGTTATCGCTATTGGTTTTTGTATGACCATGACCACTTTCGCCATCTTGTTCGGTGCACGGCACTTATCCACTCGACATAAGCACCAGGGCCTAGTGGTAGCGATTGGTCTAGAGTCAGCTATCAAACTCATGGCTTTTGTAGCGCTGGCGCTTTACTGCGTCTTTAGTATTTTCGGTGGGTTTGCCGGCATGAATAACTGGTTTGTCGCCCACCATGCAGAACTTAGCCAGGCACAAACCCATTTGAACCAGGGCGGTTCTCGCTCTCTGCTGCTGGTTTTCTTTGCTGCGGCCGTCGCCATGCCCCACGTCTATCATATTTTGCTGACTGAAAACGACGATGCCAATTCTCTACGCTCGGCTCGATGGGGCTTCCCCTTGTACATGCTGCTGGTCAGTCTGTGCGTGCCACCGATTGTCTGGGCAGCGAGCTTGTTAAATGTAGGCACGCCGGCAGAGTTCATTGCGGTAGGTATAGGTCTGAGCCTCGACAATCGCGCTGTGGCGATGCTGGCCTTTATCGCCAGTGTGGCGGCGGCAAGCGGCGTCCTCATCGTCTCTACCCTGGCACTATCATCCATGACCCTCAACCATCTGATATTGCCGATCTACCGCCCTGGCTGGGGAGGAGGCTTTTACACCAGGCTGCTGACCACTCGGCGAATGCTTATCGCCGGTATCATTCTCGCCGCCTACGGCATGTATCGGTTGCTTGCCTCAGACCAAACTCTCATCAGCCTAGGACTGGTTGCCTTTGTTGCCGTACTACAGTTCTTGCCGGGCCTGATAGGCACCTTTTACTGGCGGCGAGCGAATAAGGCAGGCCTGTTGGCCGGACTGCTAGCGGGCTATAGCGTCTGGTTCCTGATGTTGTTCTATCCGCTCTTCGACCATCTGCTGCACAGCGGTAGTATGACCCACCCTATCGCAGCCCTTAACAGGATTGGCTTACCGCCCCTTGATCATCAGATCTGGCACCTTGCGATACTCGGCTCCCTGACCGCCAACGGCGTCTTGTTCGCTTTTTTTTCATGGCTTTACGAGCCAAGCACAGAAGAGGCGAGGGCTGCAGATAACTGCATGTCCAACTCTTTCGCCCGCCCCTTTCAGGGCATACTGCTGGCAAGAACCGTCGCCGAGATTGAAGCCAGTCTCGCGCTTGTCCTGGGTGACACAGCCTCAAGTCGCGAGGTCAATCTGGTGCTGGCAGAGTTGCGACTCTCCGCAGATGAACAGCGTCCACACGCGCTGAACCAAATTCGCAAAAAGATGGAGACCAATCTTTCCAGCACCCTGGGGCAAACCATTGCGCATCGTATCATCGGTCGATTTATCCCGTTCGAGTCGCCAACCCAACTGCCCTCATTCGAGAGTGTGCTAAGCATTGAGACCCGTATGGAAGCGTTCCGATCGCAAATGACAGGTCTGGCCGCGGAACTCGACGGCTTACGGCGCTACCATCGGCAGATCTTGCAGGATCTGCCCACGGCGGTCTGCTCCATCGGGCTCGACCAGAGCGTGATGATCTGGAATCGCGCCATGGAGCGACTCACAAGAGTGTCAGCCGATGGCATTATTGGCTCTTCACTACAGGGGCTGCGGGGCAAATGGTTTGTGTTGCTCAATGAATTTGCAGCCGGTGATGTCACCCATCAGCTCAAGACCGAGGTCGTCATCGGCGAACAGATCTTCCGGTTAAACCTGCACAAGGCATCCATCGACAGCGTTCCCGCAGCTCAGGGTGATGTTGTCATCGTCATTGAGGACATTACCGAAGAACAGATTCTCGAGGAGCAACTGCTTCACAATGAACGCCTTGCCTCTATCGGCCAATTAGCCGCTGGCGTCGCCCATGAGGTAGGCAATCCCATCACAGGTATTGCCTGCTTGGCGCAGAATCTATTGATGGAGACCAGCGACCCTGAACTGTTGGATCTCGGCCACCAAATTCTCGACCAGACCAAACGCGTCTCGCATATATTACAGTCGTTGGTTAATTTTGCTCACAGTGGCAAGTCCGACCTGCATCGTCCCAGAGAGCAGGTAGACATTCGCCAATGTATTGATGAAGCCCTAAGCCTGCTGTCGCTCAATCACGCCAGCCATGACATCAATTTTACGGTGAACTTCCCACTCGAGACTTATGTCATCGGCGACGCACAACGCCTGTCACAGGTCTTTGTTAATATTTTGAGTAACGCCCGAGACGCATCAAAGCCTGGCGGCCTGGTCACCATCAGCGGCGTCCAACACGACAGCACCGTGAACATTACCATTGTCGACAAGGGCCATGGGATCAGCTCAGGTAACCTTAACCGGATGTTTGAGCCCTTCTTTACCACCAAGGACCCCGGGCAGGGCACGGGTCTTGGACTGGCGATCACGACGAGCATCATAGACGAGCATCACGGGACCATTACCGCAAGCTCTGCTGGCGATGGCCTGGGCACTCACATCAAGATAACACTGCCACTCTCCCTGAGTAGGGAAATTCAGTTGACTTCAACCGACCATTCATTGTTTAGTGAACGTTAGCTGTCCGTTAGCAAAAAAGTCTGCAATCCTCTAAGAGTGGGAAAAATGAGCAGAAAAAGAATTCTCATCATCGAAGATGAAATCGTTATACGCACGTCGCTCAAGAAGTTTCTCGAAAAAAAACAATACAAAGTAACGGAAACTGGATCACTGGCTGAGGCCCTGCAAAACGATTTGCAGGCATTCGCTTTGATTATTACTGACCTGCGTTTACCGGGCCCAACCGGCACCGACATCATTCCCCTTGCCGCAGGCATCCCTGTTCTGGTCATGACCAGTTATGCGAGCGTGTCGTCGGCCGTCGACGCCATGAAACTGGGGGCAGCTGACTATATATCCAAACCCTTTGAATACCAGACGTTGCTTGACGCGGTCGAGGGGCTTATTGGGCAGCCCTCCAGCCAAATTGATGACTTCCCCGAAATCATCGGCGAGTGCGCCGCGATGCAAGAACTCTTCGTACGCATCCGTAAAGTCGCACCCACCCATACCAATGTGCTGATTATCGGCGAGTCTGGCACCGGTAAAGAACTGGTTGCCAAAGCCTTGCACCAGGGAAGCCCACAACATAACCGAAAGATGGTCTCTCTAAACTGTGCCGCGATTCCCGAAACACTCATCGAATCAGAGCTATTTGGACATGAGAAGGGCGCCTTTACTGGTGCCACCAGCAGCCGCGTGGGCTTAGTAGAGGCCGCCGACGGCGGCACGTTGTTCCTTGATGAAATTGGCGAACTACCCCTAGAAGCACAGGCCCGCCTGTTGCGTGTACTGCAAGAAGGCGAGATTAGGAAGGTCGGCTCGGTCGAGACTCGAAACGTGTCCGTGCGTCTGATCGCCGCAACCCACAGGGACCTCAAACGTCTGACAAAAACGGGGGAGTTCCGCGAGGATCTGTATTATCGCCTGAATGTCGTCAAACTTAGCTTGCCGCCATTACGTGAAAGACCCGCTGACCTGCCCACCCTCGCCCGGTATTTCCTGCACCTCAATTGCGCCAAACTGAACAAGCCCTGCCTGCGTTTTTCAGAAGACACCCTGCAACTGATACAAGATTATGCCTGGCCTGGCAATATTCGCGAACTCAAGAATGCTATCGAACGCGCTGTCATTCTCTGCGAAGGCAGTATCATTGAGCCTGGGCTGTTGGCTGTCGAAGTGGAAGTAGCTGCCAGCCGACTTGAGCCGGAGGACCACGAGGAAGATAGCTCATCTCTGGAAGATTACTTCGCCCGCTTCGTACTCGACAATCAAGATCATATGACCGAGACGGAACTGGCACAAAAGCTTGGTATCAGTCGAAAAGCCCTCTGGCAGCGGCGCCAACGTCTTAGCCTACCAAGAGAGCGTTCTCGAAAACAAAGCCACTGAACTGCTGATGCGCCATAAGTCCATAAGGGATAGGCCTCGAAAATTTTTCGCCTACTTTTAAAAAAAGTGTTACCAATGAGCGCAATGAATGTAACCATTGGTAACACTTTTAAAAAATGGAAATAGAAGAATTCAGCTAAGCCTTTGTTTATTATAGATACACATATCTGGCACGGTTAGTGCAATATCTTTAGAAGCTGTGAAGCTAACGTCCGTGCAATAAAATAATAAATAGCACGGATAGCATAATAAAAATAAAAAGAAATAATAATAATAAAGATAATAATAATAAAAACGATAATAATAATAAAAATCGATTGATGGCTTGCTTGCTAAGGGGGAAAGGTAATTTCCCTTTTTTATTTCCGTCTTTCTACACCAGCCTTTCTACACCAGCCTTCACACACCAGCCTTTCTAGATTTGCGTCAACACATCTGTCACCAAGCTCAGACTCGCAACGACAGAAAGCACGCATTCAGACGCTTGTTTAAAGTCATATTCAAACTCATATCCAAAGACCAACTCGACGACCGACTCGAAGACCGACTCGAAGACCGACTCGAAGACCTAGCACGAGCCCTATAAACAGCCCGCTCAACAAACTAATTGGTATGTTTTAGAATACTTTCCTGCTACAACCTCTGCTAATATCGACTGACAATTCTTTGCTGTGGATATCACTATCTCTAAGCCAGTTCACCAGAATGTCTGAAGCCCCCATAGATCTGTCGCCTGACTATATCAACGTCAATGCACTTAAGGTCGTCAATCGCCTAACCAGTAGTGGCTATCAAGCCTACCTGGTGGGTGGCTGCGTGCGCGACCTGCTGCTCGGCAGCCACCCAAAGGACTTTGACGTCGCCACCGATGCTCACCCCGATGAAGTCCACGAATTATTTCGCAATTCTCGACTGATCGGCCGACGCTTTAAAATTGTCCATGTGCGCTTTGGCCGCGAGATCATCGAAGTCGCCACCTTTAGGGCGCCGCACAGTGAACAGCAAACCGAACAGAACTTCTCAGACGAAGGTATGATTTTGTCTGATAATATCTACGGCACTTTCAGTGAAGACTCGGCGCGCCGAGACTTCACGATGAACGCGCTCTACTATGACCCTGAGCACGACACGATACATGACGAGGTTAAGGGTCTCGAAGACCTTGGTAAGCGCCAGATCAGGCTCATTGGTGATCCCGACAGCCGATATCGAGAAGACCCCGTGCGCATGCTCCGGGCGGTCAGATTCAAAGCCAAACTGAACTTCGACATTGAACCGACAACCGCAGAACCCCTGCGCCGTCTAGGCCTCTTGCTCCGCGATATACCACCAGCGCGTTTGTTTGAAGAAGTTTTAAAACTCTTCATGACGGGTCACGGTGAACGCTCATTCGCTGTGCTCCGTGAATACGATCTGTTTGGCTGGCTATTCCCCGACACGAACCGACTACTTGAAACCGGTCATGGTGCCGAACTGATTCGGCTGGCGTTGGCCAGCACCGATCGCCGCATCGCTCTTGATATGCCAGTCACGCCGGCGTTCATTTTTGCCGCCCTGCTTTGGCAACCCTATCTTGAGCAGCGCCAGCGGCGCGAAGAGGCCGGCGAGAGTAGCTATGTAGCGGGCTTTGAAGGTGCTAATGAGGCTGTCGCACGACAACTCATCGTAACGTCTATTCCAAAGCGTTTCTCTGGTCCTATGCGCGATATTTGGAGCCTCCAGTACCGACTGCCTACGCGCTCAGGTAAAAAGCCAGAGACGCTATTACTTCACAAGCGTTTTCGCGCCGCCTACGACTTCCTGTTGCTGCGAGAAGAGTCGGGCGAGAACCTCAATAACCTAGGGGAGTGGTGGACACGCTTTCAGGAAACCGCAGAAGACCAGCGCGGAGAGATGCTCACCGCACACAGCCCTGGCAATAGTGATTCTGATAACAGTGACGCTGAAGACTACGGGTCTGAAACAAAGAGTGATGCACCGGCAAAACGTCCTCGCAGACGCCGCAGAAAGCCAACCAGTCAATCTTAAGCGCCTATTAATTGCAGCGCTTAGCGACCTTTGACTCATCACCGATTACCCCTGACGGGTCAAACAAAGGGAGACAGGCTTGCTATTAGATACAGCCAAACCAGACTTCCCGCGCTACATCGCTATCGAAGGCCCCATCGGGGTTGGTAAAACGAGCTTTACCAAACGCCTGGCCGCCAGCGTCAACTATGAAACAGTGCTAGAGCATCCAGAAGCCAACCCGTTTCTCGAGCGCTTCTACCTCAACCGTCGCCAGACAGCCTTACCCACCCAGTTATTTTTCTTATTTGAGCGTAACCGACAAATTCAGGCAATGCGCCAGGGCGATATGTTCGAACCTGTGCGAATTGCCGATTTCCTGCTGGAAAAGGACCGACTGTTTGCCGAGATTAATCTTGATCACGACGAAATGGCACTTTACGACAACGTTTACCGTCATCTCGCGATTGACGCCCCGACGCCCGACCTAGTGATTTATCTGCAGGCCCCTGTCTCCGTATTAATGGAGCGCATCGCGTTACGCGGCATCGCCACAGAGCAGTTGATAGAGAGGGCTTATCTCGCCCAGTTAGTCGACGCCTACACACGCTTCTTCCACTACTACGACAGCGCTCCTTTACTCATCGTCAACGCAGCCGAAATCGACTTGGCCAACAATGATGCCGACTACGATGCCCTACTGGCCTACCTGGGTACCGTCAAGCGCGCGAGACACTATTACAATCCTTCACCCTCGATGATATGAGCCCGCTATGACTTACACCCTTCCAAATTGCTGGCCGGCGTTGCAAACGCACGCCGAGAAAATGTCAACGACCAACATCCTGGACCTGTTCGCCAAGGACCCAAGCCGCGCTCAACGCATGAGTCTGACAGCGGCTGGTTTAACCCTAGATTATTCAAAGAACCTGATCAACGACGAGACCCTTGGTCTGTGTCAGCAACTCCTGACCGAGTCAAATTTGGCCGCTCAGATCGAGGCCATGTTTACCGGGGCACAGGTCAATCATACAGAACAGCGGGCCGCCTTACACACGCTGTTACGTGCGGCTCCGGATCACGTATCGCCAGCCCTGACATCTGAGCACGAAGCCGTGAAGGGGTCCTTGGCGGCGGTTCAGCGCATCAGTGGTGATATAAACAGTGGTGCCTGGCGCGGCTTTACTGGAGACCCTATCACTCACTTACTGCATATCGGTATTGGCGGCTCTTATCTGGGTCCCCGGGTCATTGATGAAGCACTCGCGCCGTACCATGACGGCAAAATTCGCTGCGACTACGTCGCCAATGTCGACGGCCAGCATATCGACCAGGTGCTCAAACGCCTCAACCCGGCAACGACGCTGGTGATTATTGTGTCGAAATCATTCGCCACAGTTGAGACCCGGGTCAACGCTGAGGCCGCTGAGGCTTGGCTGCGGGCGGCCATGCCCGCCGATCAATTGCACCGTCACGCTGTTGCCATCACCAGTAACGTCAATGCGGCGCGCAAATTCGGCATAGCTGACGAGAATATATTGCCTATGTGGGATTGGGTTGGTGGTCGTTACAGTCTCTGGTCAGCCGTAAGTCTTCCCATCGCTATCAAATTCGGTTACGCGCATTTTGAGGCGCTGCTGAAGGGCGCTCGCGACATGGACGAACACTTTCGTACGGCGAGTTGGCCGAACAATATGCCTATGCTGCTCGCCGCGATCGGCGTTTTGTACCACAACTTTATGGATGCCGCATCCCACGCCATATTGCCTTACGATCATGCGCTGCGACTATTACCAGCCCACTTGCAGCAACTGGATATGGAGTCTAACGGCAAGTCCACATCATCAACTGGCGAGGCTGTGACCATCCAGACGGGCCCCATCATCTGGGGTGGCGAGGGCACCAACGGCCAGCACGCATTTCATCAGTTGCTGCATCAGGGAACGCGATTCACCAGTATCGATTTTATCCTGCCACTCAACCCCCACCATAACCGGCGCACCCATCACGACTGGCTGGTCGCCAATTGCCTGAGCCAGAGCCAAGCCTTAATGCAGGGACGCCCACTGCAGGATATCGCTGGCACCGATGACACACTCAAACAACACAAGGTGATGCCAGGTAATCGGCCGTCAAATACATTGCTGATGGACCAGGTGACCCCAGAATCTCTTGGCGCTATCATCGCCCTGTATGAACACAAGGTGTTCTGCCAAGCGCAGATCTGGCAGATCAATCCGTTTGATCAGTGGGGCGTCGAACTTGGCAAGCAACTCAGTGAATCAATTTTTGCCGCCATCGACACGGGCGCGGCGGCGGTCTTGGATCCCTCCACGCAACACCTGCTGGGTCTTTATCAATCCCAACGCCAGAAGGGTGACTGAGATACTTATCCAAAGATACTGATCCAAAATTTTTATACAGAACACCTATTTAGCAGAAGGAGCACCTGATGTCGGAACACAAAATTTACCCAGTGCCTGCCAACGTCGCTGAACACGCCCTCATCAGCGGTGAAGATTATGCGCGCATGTATCAGGCATCCATCACACAGCCTAATGAATTCTGGTCCACTCAAGCGACCCAGTTTTTAACGTGGAGCAAGCCGTGGCATACCGTCACCGAGTCTGACCTTCACCAGGGTAAAGCCGCTTGGTTTATCGGCGGCCAACTCAATGCCTGCTACAACTGCCTGGACCGCCATCTACCAGACCGGGCTGAGCAAACCGCAATAATCTGGGAAGGTGATGACCCTGCTGACACCGCGCATATCACCTACGCACAAGCCCATGACAAAGTCTGTCGACTAGCGAACGTGCTCAAGGCCCGCGGTGTCAACAAGGGCGACCGTGTGTGTATCTACATGCCGATGATTCCTGAGGCCGCCTATGCCATGCTCGCTTGCGCCCGCATCGGCGCCATCCATTCCGTGGTGTTTGGCGGCTTCTCACCTCAGGCCCTGCAGGACCGTATACTTGATGCTGATTGTCGCACCGTCATCACCGCCGATGAGGGCCTGCGGGCAGGCAAGACGATTCCACTGAAAGCCAATACTGATCAGGCACTGACGGGCTGCCCTAAAGTCACCACGGTTATTGTGGTGCAGCGTACGGGGGCTGACGTACCCTGGAGTCAGGGCCGTGATATCAACTACGAGGCATCGATTAATGCAGCGCACCCTAGCTGTGAAGCCGAGTCTATGGACAGTGAGGACCCGCTGTTTATTCTTTACACGTCGGGCTCAACG
>JBLHRT010000077.1:0-10362 GCA_047626255.1 Candidatus Azotimanducaceae bacterium | reverse complement strand
GACGTGTGCCGGAACGACGAATGTTGATCGCAGGGTAGACGCGTTTCTCAGCGATCTTGCGCTCGAGGTGCAATTCCATATTACCGGTACCCTTGAATTCCTCGTAAATCACTTCATCCATTTTGGATCCAGTATCCACCAAACAGGTAGCGATAATGGTGAGTGAGCCGCCTTCTTCGATATTTCGTGCGGCACCAAAGAAGCGCTTCGGACGTTCTAGCGCGTGAGCGTCGATACCACCGGTGAGTACCTTGCCTGAGGCAGGTATCACCGTGTTATAGGCACGAGCCAGGCGGGTGATAGAGTCGAGTAGAATAACGACGTCAGTCTTGTGCTCAACTAAGCGCTTGGCTTTCTCGATGACCATCTCGCTGACCTGAACATGGCGTGAAGGTGGTTCATCAAATGTGCTGGCAACCACTTCACCGCGCACTGAACGTTGCATCTCGGTCACTTCTTCAGGGCGCTCGTCGATCAGCAGGACGATCAGGTGACACTCAGGATTATTACGCATCACGGCTTGCGCGATATTTTGTAGTATCAACGTCTTGCCGGCCTTTGGTGGTGATACGATCAGGCCGCGTTGACCTTTACCGATGGGTGACGTCAGATCGATAATGCGCGCGGTGAGATCCTCGGTGCTGCCGTTCCCTGACTCCAGAGTTAAAGGTTTATCGGGGAACAGGGGTGTGAGGTTTTCAAACAGAATCTTGTTCTTTGATTCAGACGGGTCCGTGAAGTTGATCTGGTCTACTTTGAGCAGTGCAAAGTAACGCTCTGAGTCTTTGGGTGGGCGTATCTTGCCGGAGACGCTGTCGCCGGTGCGCAGGTTGAAGCGTCGAATTTGGCTTGGCGACACGTAAATGTCATCAGGTCCGGCAAGGTACGAGCTGTCGGCTGATCTTAAAAACCCAAAGCCGTCTTGCAATATTTCCAGTGTGCCATCGCCGTAAATCGCTTCACCGCCTTTGGCGTGTTTGCGAAGGATATTGGCGATAATTTCTTGTTTGCGTGATCGACCCAAGTTTTCCATGCCCATCTCATGAGCAATTTCGAGTAATTCGGGAATGGGCTTGGCTTTAAGGTCAGTTAGGTTCATAGGTTCACTTGTTTGGTTGGTCAATTTTGATAGGTCTACTTAACGTTAATGTATTGTTTCTGGGCGCATCGCTGGTCAATAGATTGTTCGCCAATGAATATCGATTGGCGTCATGTTGCTATGTTCGTGCGCGCTATAGGTCGGAGCTGTAGTTTTAGGTATATGTTTTCAGATATAAGGTTTTGGGGTCAATAGAAAGAGTCTGCAACTATTTTGAGCCCATCAATCGAGGGCCGGGTATCACTATTTTATGGAATGTCTTTTTTGGAATGTCGTGCTGGAAGAGGGCGTGCTTCGTGCGGGCTACGGGTTGTCTGTCGTGGTCCCGACGTTTGCTTCTTTTTTTTCGTTGATTGTAAAATTGTCGCTTTCTCGGTCAATTGTCAACCTTTTTTTAGCTCTAGGTCTAAAAAACAGTCTTTGTCCGTCTACCGTCAAACAGCGAACGGGTATTTTTGTATGCGTGAGAAGTCTCTTGATTGGCGTGGTATGGTCATGATTAGTGGGGTCTTGCGTCGATGTATCGAATCAAGACCCCACATTTACATCACCCAAATTTAGATGTTGCTGTCCAAAAATGCGGTCAGTTGAGATTTTGATAATGCCCCAACTTTAGTTGCCTCAACAGCGCCATTTTTGAATAGCATCAGCGTCGGGATGCCACGGATGCCGTACTTCGGTGGCGTATCTTCATTGGCATCGATGTCTAGCTTGCAGACTTTCATTTTGCCATTGTATTCAGCAGCGATTTCTTCCAATACGGGAGCGATGACCTTGCAGGGTCCGCACCATTCTGCCCAGTAATCGACCAGCACGGGCACGTCGGATTTCAAAACTTCTGATTCAAATGTGTCGTCGGTAACATGACTGATTTCGGACATTACTGATGGCTCCCAAGAAATAAAACAATAGGCTGCTAGCTAAATAATTGAGGCTGGCAAAGAGGCGTATCCTAATCCGAGTTCATCAATTTCACAACCGGTAACACGATAGTCTTGGCAACACTTACCCGTTGTTTACTGCCGTAACATCGTAGCTGCACGTATTGCAAAGTAGGTCAGAATAGCGTCAGCACCCGCTCTCTTCATGCCCAGTAAAGACTCGAGGATCACGCTTTCATTCAGCCAGCCCTGCTCGATGGCTGCCATATGCATGGCATACTCGCCACTCACCTGATACACCATGGTCGGCACGCCAAACTCGTCTTTCACGCGTCGAACCACATCCAAGTAGGGCATGCCCGGTTTGACCATCACCATATCTGCGCCTTCGGCAAGATCCATAGCGACTTCGTGAAGGGCTTCATCGAGGTTCGCTGGGTCCATTTGGTAACTGAATTTATCGCCGCCAGCGAGATTCGCTGCTGACCCGACAGCGTCTCGAAAGGGTCCATAGTAGGCAGAGGCGTACTTAGCTGAATAAGCCAAAATACGCGTATTGATATGACCGGCCTCTTCCAAGGCTTTGCGTACGGCGCCGATACGGCCGTCCATCATATCTGACGGCGCTACCACGTCGGCCCCAGCGTTGGCATGAGATAGCGCCTGTTTAACCAGCGTGCCGACGGTTATGTCATTGAGCACATAACCCTGATCGTCGAGGATGCCGTCTTGACCGTGTATTGTGAAAGGGTCGAGGGCGACGTCGGTCATAACGCCAAGGCCCGGCACCGCGCTCTTGATAGCGTGGATGGCACGTTGGGCCAGGCCGTCAGGGTTATAGGATTCTTCGCCTAACAACGATTTTTGCGGTTTGTCGACGACGGGAAAGAGAGCGAGCATGGGAATGCCAAGCTGCTCGACCTGACGTGCTTCTTCCACCAGTCGGTCAATGGTTTTACGCTCGACGCCGGGCATGCTTTTGACTGGCTCGACCTTGTCGCGACCATCAATGACGAACACGGGATAGATCAGGTCATCGCAGCTCAATTGGTTCTCGCGCATCAGGCGCCGAGAAAAATCATCGCGTCGCATGCGGCGCATTCGCGTACTGGGATATTGTCTACTCATGACAACGAGATCTCCTGGCTGAATTGGCGACGGGCTTATCGGCGCCCTTAAACGTAACGTGTAGATATCAGTGCCAATATTGGCGTTCTAAAACGGATACCAAAAATTATCAGTAAAGTATATCTCAGGACAGGCTAATTCGACGAGATCAAACGGCGAGTCACTCGAACTTGCTGCGACCCGCGACTGCTTTAAGCAGCGCGGCGTTGCTGGCTGGCGTTAGTTGACACCTTTAATTCGGCCTCCAATCAATGCTTTGTGTGATTGCCTTCAGTTAGGGGATAGGGGTGCCAAGCTCTCAAGCTGTTCCTGGCGTTCAAGCCACTGCGCTTCTACGATGGCGGTATCGGTTTCAAGACTGAGCTTGTCCCTGAGTAACCCCTGCAGATCGGTGTCATCTGACAACAGGTAAAGGTCGCTATCGCCCAGTGCCAGATCGACCTCTGTTAGCTTGCGGTGTAGCCGTTCAAGGCGCTCTTCCAGGGTTTTGATTTGGGTTTTGAGTTGGCGGATCTGCTTGCCAGTATTCGGGTTAGATGACACGCTGGGTTTTGCGAGTGCGTCGACTATGGGCTTTTGTGGATTGAGCACACGCTTGCGATAGTCGTCCAGGTCGCCTTCGAAGGTGACAACCTGGCCTTTTTCCACCAGCAGAAAGCCGTCGACAGTATTGGCCAGTAGATGTCGGTCGTGAGAGATGAGTAGCAACGCACCCTCAAATGATTGTAATGCGACGGTCAACGCGTGCCGCATGTCGATATCAAGGTGATTGGTAGGTTCATCCATGAGTAACAGGTTCGGTCGACTGAAGGCGACCAGCGCCAGCGCTAAGCGAGCCTTCTCGCCTCCAGAAAAAATTCGTACGGGCTCAAGTACCTTGTCACCATGAAAATCAAAACCGCCCAGGTAGTTGCGAATTTGTTGTTCACCCAACGTCTTATTGCGATCTCGCAGATGCTGCAGGGCCGAGGAATCAAGATCAAGATCATCAACCTGGTGTTGTGAAAAGTAGCCAATGTGTAGATTGAAACCCTCTACACGCTGGCCACTAAGGGGCTCAATTTCGCCCACCAACGTTTTGATCAACGTCGATTTACCTGCGCCATTGTGTCCCAGTAAGCCCAGCCGATCACCCGGGTGCAGGCTCAAACGGAGTTGCTTTAGTATCGGGGTTGAGTACCCAAGGTCAGCGTCAATCAATGACAGCAAAGGATCTGACATTTTGTCTGCGGTGGGAATCTCAAAATGAAACGGCGAGTCAATGTGAGCCGGAGCGATTAACTCAAGTCGGTCGAGGGCTTTGATGCGACTTTGTGCTTGTCGCGCCTTTGTTGCCTTGGCACGAAAGCGGCGCACGAAATCCTGCATATGTTTGACGTCGCGTTGCTGCTTTTCGTAATTGCTTTGTTGCTCAGCAAGACGAGCAGCCTTGAGTAGCTCGAAGGCTGAATAGTTGCCGCTGAATAGCTCGATGGTCTTGTGATGCAGGTAAGCGATGCCATCAACCGTTTCATCGAGAAATTCACGGTCATGGGAGATCAGCAACAGGGCTCCGCGATAACTCTTTATCCAATTAGCCAGCCAGACGATAGCGTCCAGGTCGAGGTGGTTGGTGGGCTCGTCTAGTAATAACAGATCAGAGGGTGTCATCAAGGCTTGTGCCAGGTTCAAGCGTATACGCCAACCGCCGGAAAATGCACGTAGCGGCTGGTTGAAATCAGTGGCTTGAAAGCCTAATCCGAGCATAAGCTGCTCGGCCCGAGATTTTGCGGTATAGCCGTCGAGGCTGTCGAGACGCTCATGCAGTTGCGCTATCTTGCTGAATTCCTGACGGGCTTGTGCCTCTTCAATGAGTGCCTGCACCGATATCAATTCCCGATCGCCAGCCAGAACATAGTCGAGCGCCAAGGCATCACTGGCCTCGGCTTCCTGTTCAAGATAAGCGATGCGCGTTTCAGGGGGATATTCGAGTGTCCCCTGATCAATATCAAGCTCTCCGAGTATGAGCTTAAATAAGCTGGTTTTACCCGCGCCATTTGCGCCAACCAGACCGACTTTGCGGCCTTTATGCACCGTGAAGGACGCGTCAGCAAACAGCAGGTCTGTACCGCGTCGCAATGAGAGATTATTCAGGGAAAGCATGTAAATAAAACCTATTCTGGACGAGACATCATATCATGCCCCGGGTAACTGGCCGTCATAGACTTGATAGGATGTTCGTCTTGCGCATGAATAACACCGCTAGCCGTTGTAGGTAGTTATCCATAGTTGTCAGGCTGTAAATAATTAGACAGGGCTCGTCATGTTGAAAATTATGCGCTTGATCGCGCTAGTGGTCTGTATCGGGCCGTTTTTTATCAAGACTACCGATAGTATACCCGGTGATTAGCGTGGCCGACGTTTCCTCGGGTGGCGGCGTAGATGAGGTGCTTTAGCGTGTTATGCATGCCCTTGGCGTGGCATCTATGACAGGGTTGATTGCTGGTGTTATAGATCCCGATGGTGCCGCTGATGGCGAAAAAATGCAGCTAAGGCCAATGCCGGGTCAGTGACTCAGGTCTATAAATGGCGTGACGAGCGGGGTATATGGCAATTATCTGACGGGCCTAACGTGGCGGGGGGTGCTGCGCTAATCGAGATCATCAATCAAATCAATTTGATGCCGGTACTCGATTCTACCGGGCATGAGGCGGCGCAGTCTACTGGTTTAACAGTGCCCGATGTGAGGGCTCCTGATGTAACGATGGGCCCGGGTTATTGATGCAGATAAGCCAAGCTATCGAGGCCTATCAACAAGCAATTGATGATCAAGATAAGGCGCTGGAGCAGGTGGTGCCTAGACAGCCCTGATGAATACGTTGACTGTATCGATGTCGTTCTACTCGAGAATATAGCTGACGCCATCAGAGGCTATGGCGAGATATTGGATTGGCGATTCGCTGAATGCCAGGGCAAGCACCGCGGGTTTGTGCCATGGGTCAGCTTCGGGCAGTTGCCACGACCTGAATTTCTCGCCCTTTTGCAGATCCCACAATTCAATGATGGCGCGAGCGGTGCCGACGAGTAGCCAACGCTCGTCGCTGCTGAAAGTAGCTGTCGTCAGGCCGGGACTCTTCGCATACAGTTGATGTAAGCTTTCTGCGGTGTCGACATTCCAGATGTTAACAACCCCTTGGTCAGCTGCCACCAGTGCCTGATTTCCTGTGCCTGAAAACTCGATCACAGAGATGGAGCCTGCCTGCATCCAACGATGAATTGATTTGCCCGTCTCCAGAGACCAGATTTGAACCTCCCCGCCCCGGGTGCCCGTTATGGCTTTGTTGGCTCCCTTGTCGATCGCGATACTACTAACGCTATCGTCATGTTTTAAAGACCCAACAACTCCACCTTGTTGTAAGTTAAACAGGATAGCTTCATTGCTCTCTTGGCCGAGCAGGGCATAGCTGGCGTCATAGGAAACGCCAAGGCTGGTTATTCGAGTCGGGGCTTGCCAGTAGCGTACAGGGCTGCCGTCCTTGACGTTCCATAGCGCCATTGATCGACCTGCAGCGGTAGCAGCATATTGATTGTCTGCCGAAAAGCCAATGGCTTGTATGGCTGAAAAATCATCTTTGTTGTGGTTCCAGTCATATAGCCTGGCCTGAGTTTTAGCTTCCCAGAGGCTGCCGCCATCAGTCACGGCGCCGATAAAGTAGGCCTGCCCATCCGGGCTAAAGTCTGCCGTTAGCAAGCTATGATTGGCGATCTGATAACTAGATGTGGGCGAATCAGGCAACGAGCATGCAGACAGCAGAACGATGAGAAACCAGTGGCCTTGTCTGTGCATAAACATATTGACCTGGCCGCATGCGGTCTTAGTGATATCGCTCAGCGTTAGCCAGATGCACATACTCGATGAGTTGATCTTCGAGTTCAAAGCGATCTGTCAGGCTCTCGCCGAGACTAGCTAGTTCTTCTCGAACTTGCTCGATACCCGCATGATTGATGCGTAGCTGTTCGCAGCGGTCATTGAAGCCCAGGGCGACATCCGTTGATTGTTCGAGGTAGGGGTAAAGTGCCTTGACCAGTTGTATGCCTCGCGCATCAAAGGCTCGTGCCTCACACTCCAATTCAGTAAAGATTTCGAAGTGACCCGCAGACAGATAGTCAACCAGCACCTCACAGAACGCCTCTAGTTCTGCGGACGGCTCGTTGCCGGAGTCTTTCTCACTCACCAGGGTGCAATAAGAGGTAATCAGCTCGCGGCGCTCTAGTAACCACTTGTTAAGAATTAGATCAACCTCGCCCCATAACTTCTTCGCGTTCTGAACTTTTCTAAGCATGAGTCGGTTCCTTTCATGAGTCACTGTATTAAGAGCCTGTCTTGAAAGCCTGTCCTTTTTATCTTTGCTTACTTTTAAGATAGACAATGTACAGTAATTGGCAAGTTGTTCGTCCGTACGTGCCATCCACAAGCACCGTCCATAAGTACCATACTAAAAAATGCTAGCTCGTGTGGCCTATCCGGGGTTGGCTAATCTGCCAGATGCCAACAGCAATCAAGCCAATAAATCCCGCCAGCGTCCAGCCAGGGATGCTGATACCAAACAATGACCAGGCGACCTCGGCACAGCTACCGTCGCCACTGAGGATCATCGTTAAGACTTCGGAGAGGGGAAACACATCCAGCAGATAATCCAGGCTGGGGCCGCAAGAAGGAACTTCGTCCGCGGGTAAGCTCTGGAGCCATAGTTGACGTAGGGAAAGCATCGCGCCGCCAGTGGCAGTGGCGGCTACCAAGCCGCCGTAAACTTGAATTCCGGTTTTTCCCGGTCCGTGTAGTGCCGCGAACAAGGCGATGATGCCCGTGGCGATTACCATGACCCGTTGCAGAATACATAGCGGGCAGGGCTCCAACGCCATGATGTGCTCCATGTATAGGGCTACGGCCATCAGTAGTACACAGGTAATAGACAGGCTCAAATATACGATTCGTGATGTGGGGAGGGGCATAGTCAGGTTTCTACCAGTTCAGGTTAACGTCGGGGTAAGCAATTGTGGTCTATTATGTATCAAACACCGATCAATAAAAATCATGTACAGGTTACCTATGAACTCAAGTATGCATATTGGTGCGCTGATCGAAGATTCAGCCACCCAGCACGTCTGGCGATGAACGTTTTGAATCACAGAGGTTCCGACAAGAGCTTTCACAGGGGCTCTCATCACGTGATGGCGAGTTTGTCTGCCGTCGGCAAGATGCTTTTATTGGTCGTCATGGTGTTCAGTCTGTCGCTTGCGGGGGCAAGCGCCGCGGATGAGGAAGAGGAAGGCTCTGAAGGCACTGAAGAGTCAGCAGAGAGAAAGGGCACCAGCTACCTGAAGCTATCCAATGATATGGTCGTCAACTACGGTGATCCCAGTCTTGGGCGCCTGCGGTATCTCAAGTTTGCGGTCAATGTTCGGGTGGCGCACTCCAATATTGGCAATATTGTTGGCTACCATCAGCCGGCCTTGTTGGATGCGCTGATTATTCTGTTCAGCTCACAGCCCGATGCCAGGGTGAATAGTGCGGCGGGCAAAGAAGAAATTCGCCAGCTGGCGCTAACAGAGTTGCGGCGTATCATGAAGCGTGAAGAGGGTGAAGAATATATCGAAGACTTGCTGTTTGTGCGATTTGTCGTTCAGCGCTAACGTCACTGACAACATAGACCATTTGCTACTGTGGACAGTGCTGCGGTGGGCAGTCTTACACCGAGCTTGGGCACGCGATGTATGATTCACATGATCTCGTAAATTATCTATGTTGTTCCTGCCAGCTCTTAGAAAAATCTAGAATATCAGGAAAGAACGCTAGAAAGTCTTCCTCAAGCGCATCGTAGTGATGCAGAAACCCCGCAAAGCCCTCAATCATCGGATTTTCTCGTCTGAGGCGTCCGGACAGATGTTTCAAGACCCGTTCAACCGTGTCGGGCTGAGCATAATTTTCTAAGCTTTTATGTTGTTCCATGCGACTTATCAAGCCGTTGATATGGGCGGGCAAGTGCGCATTAAATGCCTTGACCGTCAGGTAGATACTCGCGCAATACTCAGGTAGCGCCTGGGGGTGAAACGTTTGCCAGTGACGCGCTAGGAAGTGGTCATAAACCACGTCAGAGATCACCGGTGCGAAGCGGCGCAAATCTGGGCCGAGTCGCCGCTGTGACTGCTTGACGATAGGATGCTGGTCGGTGAATCCGTCAATGGCTCGATGTAGCTGGATGCCTCGATCGATAGGTGGCAGATATGTTGAGGGCAATCGGCCTTTAACAAAGTCTCCCAAAAAGCCGCCGACTAACAGGCCGGCGTCGGGGTCAGCAAGCCGGAAATGTGCGAGATGATTCACAGACTCTCATAGGCCGCCAGCATCTGGTGTAGATACTCGTCGAAGGGTGGTCCCGGATTAGCCTCCAAGTCGGCGTGCTCCCGCATTGAAACCCGTGTGATTTCTTCGAAGTGTTGGCGCTCAGCGTCACTCAAGGCTTGTGCCTGAAAGCCAGCCTTGTGGGTCAGTGCCTGATCGAGGGCGAAGCGATAAAACGGCATCTCGCCGGCGCGCATATCATCAATCATGGCGACACTGGGGATGTTGCTAACATCACGGAGTTTGCCTTGTTGTGCTGCCACGCTGCGAGCGTAGTCATCCACGCCGTTAGTCTGGTCAAGCCAGTGAGCGACAACCATAACACCATCGAGTACCTCAGTACCCCAGTCCTTCAGCGGCCGCTCAGCGCTTATGTCTTGTAGCATTGTGCTCGTGATTTGGCCGTTATCAACCACGGCTTTGGCGTTAAGGCCGACATTGTCGCACAGCGCGCCGTAGTGTTCGGGGCTATCGATGAGCAGGCAATACAGCAAAAAAGCATCCAGAAAATGTATCTGCGTCTCGTCAATACCGAGGGGCAGGTAGGGGTTCACATCGAGCAGCCGTACTTCAATGTATTCCACGCCCTCATCCTGCAGCGTGTGGAGGAAGTTGGCGCCTTTGGGGGGTACGCATTTGGCGCGTATCGTGGTGTAGAACTCGGCCTCTGATTGCAGAACATTACCGCTAACCTGCTGGTAGGCACCTTGTGCCTGCACGCCCATTTTCTGATAAATCTCGTGAGGTGTTCGAATCGCCTCGGCCAATGTATCGATATAGCTGCTCAGCGAGTTGTAGCAAATATTGATCATGCCTGACTGGGTTTCACTCTGGTAACCCAAGCCGCCGTTTCGCAAAGATGTGCCGTTGGG
>JBLHRT010000076.1:0-10374 GCA_047626255.1 Candidatus Azotimanducaceae bacterium | reverse complement strand
GAACGCCGACGAAATTACCAATAAAAATGCCGTCAACGAGCGATGCAGACGTCATGGCTAACATGCCGACAATTGAAGGCACTAGGTAGCGGTAAAACGTGCTGACAATAGCGCCGTCGAGCGCGTGGGTTTCGTCGTCTGTAGCCGTGACCTGACCCATTATGCCCCTATCAAGCGGTTCCTACGACAAAGCTCGCACAGGTCGTTGTGCTGCTGCCTAAGTTGAAGGTCATCATATCACCAGCGTCGGGTATCTGTAGCCCTTCATAGCGATGCATCGTTTGCTTGGCGCAATCTAACAGCATGCGTATGCCCGTAGTGCCCACTGGGTGGCGTTGCCCAATCAAACCAGCGCTGGCGTTAATTGGCGGCTTTCCGTCAACCTGAGTGACACGGCATGTGTGCATTGATACGCCCCCGGTCGGTAATTTGCTTATGATGCATGACCTTTCTTGCGTGCTTGGGCTTCGCGTATCGCGGGACCATCGGCCCACGTGGCATGTGTGCCGCTGGCAATCCGATGTGGCAGAACAATGGTGCAGACGGGGCCAGCCTCAATGTTTTGCGCATCGATCAATACACACTCAGATCGATCTAGCTTGGTGTCGGTGATAAAGCTGATAAGGTAGCCATCGTCTTCGCTCTGCGCATTGATACGTGGCACAAAAGGCGCTTCACTGCCGTAACGCTTGCTGCCAAAGTATAGCTCGCTTGTTTTGCCGGTTTCTAGGTCGTGTTTGACCAGGCCCGCGAACAAAAACCAGCCTGGTTTGCTGTAAGTTGAGTATAGGTAGCGGGCTTTCTTGCCGGCATAGGATTGGTTGAATGTGCCGAATTCTAAAACACGCTCGCTCAAGTGCTTTTCTGTCGTCTCACCCGTCTTTAGATTGAAGCGCCAGCGATGCAATTTAGATTGAAACGAGTGTTGATCTAAGCCAGCCATCAATTTGCCCGCGTTTTTTGGCATTTTCGGCATTGGCGCAGGATCAGGGTTGTCCTGGAAATAGCCGTCTAATATGATCTCGTCGCCTTCTTCATAGGCATTCATCCAATGTAGAACATAGGTCGATGCGGCTTCAAACCATTGGACGTCGTCCTGATTGCCAAAGCGTGGAAGGATCGCGAAGCGGGCGGGCATATCCGGGTAGTAGGTGGGTGCATGCTTGCCGCTTGCCAGCATCTCAGCGTCCCAAAAATAGGGTAGGTCAATGAGAATAGAGTAGTTCTCAGTGAACGCCATATCGTGTGGCAGGCGCGGGCCGGGTAACGGAACGGGTGTGTAATGAACCAATTGGTTATCTTTGTTGACGACGCCGTAGTGTTGATACGGTGGATTCTTTGAGTAGTTGAAAAACAACATTTCGCCGGTACTCTCATCAACTTTAGGGTGCGCTGAAATACCTTCTTCAGGCACCCAAGACTCAACACCGTGTTGCTCTAACGTGTAAGGGTCAAGTCGATAGCCTTCGCCACACTGCCAGAACGTCGAGAGGACCTGGCCCGCATGGACGACTACGTCTGTAGAACTTGAGTCCTTGATATACTCTTGCGCCCCCCAGCCTGGTCGGGTCGACAATGCTGCATCGTTAACAAAGCCAGTCCACAGCGCCTTGCCTGCTTCTTGTTCGGCGACAAAGCCCTCGGTACGAATGAATCGATTTTTATACTCTGCTTTACCGTCCTTGAAAGACATTGAGTGCAACATGCCATCCCCATCGAAGGGGTGATAATGCCCAAGAGGCTTTTGAACTGGGTTCTCGGTGTTTCGTATATAGATCCCGTCGATGTCTTTCGGTATCTCGCCGATGACCTCCATATCGCTGGCGTCGACCTCGTCGAACATCGGTGCCCACGCCCCGTTAAGGTACGGGTGAATGCCACGCTTGATAGTATGTTTTACTGTGTTTTTCCAGGTAACCGTCATAACGCGCTGCCATTTTGTCTAGTTAGTAACTACTTCTATGAAACCTACTAGGGATTAGATAGCTAATTAGAGGGTACGTCAAGGTCAGTAAATGCGCTGTACGACATTTCTATGGGCTTTTGTTAAGCTTCGCCGATGTCTGAACAGCTCATTATTAACCAAGCAATTGCCGACGGTCTTGATGTTATAGGCGATCGCTGGACGCTGCTTATTCTGCGCGCGGCGTTCTATGGTGTGAATCGCTTTGATGCGCTTCAAGAGGCTACCGGTGCCAGTCGATCGACGCTGACGCGGCGATTGAACGCCCTGATCGAACATGAAATATTCTACAAGCACCCGTACAGTACGGCGGCTAATCGGTTCGAGTACAAATTTACTGAGAAGGGTTTAGGGTTGTTGGGACCGTCGTTGCTGGCAGCGAAATGGGAGTCCGATTGGAAGACTGCGAATTACGTGGATATGTCGGGCCGTCTCTTTCACCGCCATTGTAATGCGTATATGGAGCCTAAGGTTGTGTGCCGAGCCTGCAAACAAGATTTGCTTTTCGAGCAGGTTACCTGGCCTCAGTTGAGTCAACACGTTGAGTCACAGCTCGGTGAAATCCGCACCTACAACACCCAGCACCGAAAACGGGTTGCTAGCGTGCGCGAAGCTGATCTTGGGTTTTCGAATTTGGCATCTCTGATTGGCGACCGATGGACGCTGCTCGTACTAATATCAGCTTTTTTTGGCGTGCAACGATACGATGCATTTTTAACCCGTCTGAATACGCCGCCGAGTGTTTTATCCGAGCGTTTAAAGCAGTTGGTCAGCAATCATATTTTTGACAAAGTTGAGTATCAGAAAAATCCGCCGCGGCACAATTATATGTTAACCAACAAGGGTACTGCTTTGTTCCCGTTTGTCATGACCCTGAGGCAGTGGGTTGCGGGAGGTTTGAGAGGTGAAAACCTATCTAGCCCACTAACCCATTCAAAATGTGGCGAGCCTCTGGTTATCGATATTGTTTGTAATCAGTGTGAGCACAAACCTTGGCCCGCCGATGTAGAGTTTAGGCGCCCCTAGTTCAGCTTTCATACCTGCGGCTGGGCGGGGTAAGACGCTACATTATATTGGAGATTATAGTTTTGCATTTTTGCTACAAGGTCTCAGCGAAGATGACCCGTATAGTATACTGAGACCGGCAGTTAATAAGCGCTACCTGTGGCGCCGACTTTCTCTTGCGGAGCACTGTAACAAGCGTCGGCGCCAATAGCCGTTAGTCTAGGCGAGAAATCGCTCATTATTGTCATACCCCGTGCGAGGCTCCTTGCTAACACTGACCCTGATAATTCTCTGCTCATCGACCAGCTGTTAGGTGAGCCCCGGCGCTTCCATCTGCTGGTGGGTTTTGGGCGTTGTGTACAGTGGTTGGAATTATTCCTGCGCAGCACGCCCCTGTTTAACCGTCATGAGCGACTGTCCGCGAGATTGCAGGTTCAAGTGTGTGGTGTTGTGGCCGTGATGCTAATCCTGGTTGCGCTTACATCGCTGATCTACTGGTGCGAGGCTTTACTGTCCTCAAGTGTCTCTCTGCGTGTTCTGCTGGGCAGTATGTTCGTATATTTCTGTATTGCTCCCAAACGTTTGTCAGAGCATGTAATGGCGATTCTCGAGTCCCTGCAGCGAGCTGATATTGACGCTGCGCGGGCTGCATGGCGATGATTGTGAGTCGTGATACCCGCCAGTTGCAACCAGTCGAAGTGGTATCAGCGACCTGCGAGTCTCTGTTAGAGAGCGGGAGCGGTGCTATCTTCGCAGCCATTTTCTGGTTCTGCGTGAGAGGTTTGTACGGTGTGGTTATTTACCGTGCGGTTAAAACCTTGGATGCCATGTGGGGTTACAAGAGCGAGCCCTATCGCTACTTTGGCTGGGCAGCTGCCCGACTGGACGATATGCTCAACTTTATTCCAGCGCGCCTAGTGGCCTTTAGTTACGCCCTGATGGGGCAGGGCTTACCTGCGATGGCGGTTTGCTTGTACAACCCTGCAGGGTCGCCATTCCTGATGTCGGCTATCTAGAGCATCGACGTTGTTGGCTGGCCTGTGGTCACCGCATAGTCGAGTACGATGGTTTCAACCGGCAAGCCTCGGAGCGTTGATCGAGGCCGGAGCGGTTGATTGCGCCGTCGTGGTCAACCCTAATAACCCGACCGCGGATACTATAGGCATCGCTACGCTAGATCGCTGGCGGCAGCGACTGTTGCAGTCTGACGGGTTGCTGATTGTTGATGAGGCCTTTGCCGACTGCGCCGAGTCGAACAGTAGTCTGCAACTTGATGATCACAAGGGCCTGATAATTTTGCGCTCGCTAGGTAAGTTTTTTAGCCTGGCAGGTTTGCGTGTCGATTTTGCGCTGGGGGATAGTGAGCGCCTACAACAGCTGAAGTCCTTTCGCGGCCTGTGGTCTGTCTCCGGTGCTACCGCAAGCGCACGCAATCGCGCTCTACATGGGTCTCGCGCAACGCGCTATTCTGGTGCGTTTTTGTGCCCTCAAAGATTCGCCACAGGCACTGCTACGGTCTGGTTTGCCCGCCGCCGACAATGTCGAGCAACACCAGTGATTTGTTGCAGCGTTGAATGCGTTAGCAGGACGCACGAGCCTTACCTAGCACCTCTGGTTCCATCGATCGCACTAAATTTGGCTATCTGACTATGGATACTGGCGTGAATGGATTGCAGGGTCTACGCTTATAGATATAGAGAATTCTTAGGGTGCTAACACGTGGCCCTGCTGATTCGCTCAGCGAATATCTCAGTGGGAGCGAGCCACGGCGACTTGGGTTGATGCCAATACGTAAGTGATAAGTGCCGCATAAAGTTGCCGTCAAGTAATAAAATAGATGAATGCTGTAGACATAGATCCGCTGGTGCAGTGTTTACTGGCTATCGCCACGTATAACGACACTGCCAGCTCTGCTGAGTCCATCACCGCCGGGTTACCGCTGGTGGATGGCCGCCTGACCCCATCATTGTTTGCCCGTGCGGCGACCCGGGTAGGTATGAACAGCCAATTGGTTGTCAAACCGCTCAGTGAATTGCACGACAAGCACGCCTTGCCTGTTATTCTGTTGCTTGGCGGCGAAAGCGCCTGCGTGTTGGCAGGCTGGAACGACGATCACAGCATCGCCGTGGTCATCTTCCCCGAACTCAACACTTCTGTGATCAAAGTTAAAATCGCAGAACTTGAAGCGCGCTATACGGGTAACGCTATCTTCGTGCGCCCCGTGTTCCAATTCGATCAGGGCTCATCGAAACGCAAACATGAGGCCGTCGGCCATTGGTTTTGGCAGGCCATTTTCGAGAACAGCTCGGTCTACCGCGACGTTCTGCTAGCCGCCTTCTTCATCAATCTGTTTGCCCTGTCGATGCCCCTGTTTGTTATGAATGTTTATGACCGGGTCGTGCCCAATCACGCGGTTGAAACCCTGTGGGTGCTGGCCATTGGCGTCGCGATTATGCTAATAGCCGATATGACCCTGCGCTCCGTGCGGGCCTATTTTCTAGATTTAGCCGGTCGGCGTGTGGATGTGAAGCTCTCTGCCCAGATCATGGAAAAGGTCATGGGCATCAAGCTCGAAGCGCGGCCGAATTCGGTAGGCGCCTTCGCATCCAACCTGCGATCCTTCGAGATGGTGCGCGAATTTATTACCTCGGCATCTATCACTACCCTCATCGACTTACCCTTTGCACTAATTTTTATCGTCGTAATTGGCTGGATTGCCTTGCCTATCCTGATTCCCGCGATTATCGCTATTGCCGTTATGTTGCTCTACGCGCTGGCAACCCAGGCGCGGCTGCGAGAACTCTCTGAGTCTATCTATGCCGCCGGAGCCATGCGTAACTCCACCCTCATCGAGTCGTTGGTGGGCATGGAAACGCTGAAGGCCTTAGGTGCAGAGGGCAACATGCAACGCAAGTGGGAGAAAACCACCTCGTACCTTGCCCGAGTGGGGATTCAGATGCGGTTGTTGTCCTCTTCCAGCGTTAATATCGCGCAGTGGGCCCAGCAGATGTGTTCTGTCGCTGTGATCATTATCGGCGTTTATCTCATTACCGCCGGCGAACTCTCTATGGGCGGCCTGATCGCCTGCAACATGCTGGCGTCCCGTGTGCTGGCGCCCTTTGCTCAGGCTGCAGGTCTCATCATGCAGTACCACACCGCCGCGACGTCGCTCAAATCTCTAGAAGAGATCATGGCTAAGCCGGTAGAGCGTCCCGCCGGGAGAAAGTTTTTGTCGCACGCCGTATTCGCTGGCGATTTGGCCTTCAATAACGTCACCTTCGGCTACCCTGAAAGCGAGATGAACGCTGTCGAAGAAATCTCGTTCAAGATCAATGCCGGTGAAACGGTGGCGGTGTTGGGTCGTGTGGGAAGTGGCAAATCTACCTTGCTGAAACTCACGATGGGCCTTTTTACACCGACGGATGGCGCCATCTCCGTCGATGGCATCGACATTCGCCAGCTTGACCCGGCCGATCTACGCTATGGCGTTGGTTACGTGCCCCAAGACGGTATTTTGTTCCGCGGCACCCTGCGTGAAAACCTGATGATTGCCCAGCGCCATGTGAACGACAGCGACTTGATGCGCGCGGCTGAGATTGCGGGCCTTGATGGGTTTATCAAGCGCCACCCGAAGGGTTTAGATATGGAAGTTGGGGAGCGTGGCGATTCACTCTCGGGCGGGCAGCGCAAGGCCGTAGCACTGGCTCGCGCCATCGTCCATTCGCCCCCCGTGTTGTTGTTAGACGAGCCGACCGGATCTATGGACCACTCCACCGAGGCCGCCGTGGTGCGCAATCTTAAAGAGTATGGGCAGGGCCGTACCATGTTTATCGTGACCCACCGGACCTCATTGCTAGAGATGGCAGATCGCATCTTAGTGGTCGACAATGGCAAGATTGTAGCCGATGGGCCTAGAGAAAACGTCATTGAGGCGCTACGTCAGGGTAAGATAGGCAAGTCAGCATGACCGAGCAAAATTCCTCCAAGGTTGTGCCTATAAATCCCTCGATGAAGGCCGTCGAGTCTGCCGCACCCGTCGCCTCTGCGGCGCCATCATTCAGCCTGCTTAAGCTACTGCTATTGCCGTTCACGTTAGTGATTGGTGCCATCCGGAGTTTCCAGGAAGGTATGTTCGCCCGCTGGGTGCCTAGCGAGCAGAGCGGCGATTTCAGTTGGGATAACGACCTGAGTCGTGCCTATATAGAACAGCAGCCATTGCGAGTTCGGGCCTTGTTGTATGGGTTGGTGCTATCGTTGCTCGCCATGGTCATCTGGGCTGCATGGGCCGAGATCGGTGAGGTCACCCGCGGTGAATCCAGGGTCATCCCCTCCCAGCAATTGCAAATCATTCAGTCCCAGGACGGAGGCGTGGTGCAGAGCATTCATATCCGCGAGGGCGATATTGTCGAAAAGGGTGAATTGCTCATTAGCCTCGATCAAACCCGTTCAGAGTCTAGTCTCGGTGAATCACGGGCAGAGCTATTAGCTTTGCGGGCCAAGTCACAGCGATTGCAGGCCGTGGCAGACAATAAGATGTTCGAGCCCAATGAAGCCCTCGCCGCCGCAGTACCCGATATCGTCAGCCAGGAGCTAAAGCTCTACAGCTCGAATAAGCAACAACTAGCAGCCAGTAAAACCACCGCCCAGCAGCAGCTTAACCAGCGCCTGGAAGAGCTAACGGAAATTAGGGCCAGACGTGACCAGCTATCCCGGTCTTTGGAATTAACTCAGCAGGAACTGAACGTGACCGGGCCTCTCGCCGCCTCAGGTGCCGTCTCGGAGGTCGAGCTATTGCGCCTCAAGCGTGATGTCAACCAGATCAGTGGCGACCTAGCCCAGGCCAAATCCCAGCTTGATCGATCCCAGTCTGCTATTGCTGAGGCGCGAAGCAAGCTCAATGAAGTAGAGCTAGCCTTCTTTGATGATATTCGTGAGGAGCTCACCAAAACCTTGGCGCGTATTAACGCCTTAGAGCAGGGTAGCTTCGGCCTGACTGACCGAGTCGATCAGGCCATGGTGCGCTCGCCCGTGCGTGGCACCATCAAACTCTTGCACTTCAATACCGTCGGCGGTGTTGTACTGCCAGGTAAAGAGATTGTCGAAATTGTGCCGCTGGATGACACGCTGCTGCTGGAAGCCAAAATTCAGCCTCGTGATATTGCCTTCTTACGACCTGGCCAAGAAGCCATGGTGAAGTTTACCGCCTATGACTTTGTGGTCTATGGTGGGCTGGCTGGTACCGTTGAGCGCATTGGTGCAGATACAATTATCGATCAAGACGGCAACGCCTTTTATATCGTGCGTGTGCGCACCCATGAAACCTCCTTAGGCGAAGGCAAGCCGATCATTCCCGGCATGGTTGCTGAGGTGGATATTTTGACCGGAAAGAAAACCATACTGGCCTATTTGATGAAGCCAGTGTTAAGAGCCAAGCAATACGCCTTGACGGAGCATTAAGTGGAACATGTTTTTTTAGGAAAACAGGGTAAGTTAAAGCGTCAATGGCAAGCAGCATTTCCTGCGGCTATTGCTCTGCAAGCCATAGCCGCAGTGCAGGCTCTGCCTAAAAACACGGCGCGTTTGATCTGGTTGGATATCAGCGGCTTTGATGATGATTCGGCGCTTGTTAGGCAGGCGATCGCTTTGGGTGCGCCGGTGGTCGTAATGACGGCTATGCCAAACGATAATCAGGCCTACTCGGTGCTGAGCATTGGCGCTTATGGTTATTGTCACTCTTTAGCGACATCGAAACAGCTGCTCGAGATTGCCGCCGTCATTGTCGGCGGCGGCCTTTGGGTTGGTCAGGGCGTGATGCGGCGCCTGCTAGACCTTGCCAACGCCAATAAAGGTGAAACCACAGGGGAGATGCCAGCCGGCCTGGCCAGCTTGACTAGCAAAGAACTGAGCGTGGCCCAGTACGTGGCGACGGGTTTGAATAACCGTGAAATCGCCGAGAAAATGAACGTCGTGGAGCGCACGGTCAAAGCGCACCTGACCGTGGTATTTGACACCCTCGGTGTCCGTGACCGGGTCCGACTGGCGTTAGTGATGAACAAGGTTTCAATTCAGTAGTACTCCAACCCTGTAGTACGCCAATCAAGTAGCAGCCCAAGCCCATGGGCCCTATCTAGGTGACTGGCAGAGGCGCGCGCGGTGTGGGTAGCGTCTCGGCCATGCAGTCAGAAAATTCGTTGTTTAGCCCTCTTTGCTCACCTCTCGCGCTCCGTTTGATTGCCTCACGTCGCCATCATGTTTTACAGAGAGCTGTCACGATTTCTCGAATATAATGTCAAAAATATGGCTATAAACCACCAAGAATAGACAATGTCTGTCGAAATTGTGCCCTTTAGTACAATAGCGGTGGCGTTCGCCTTTGCGTATTATTGCGCTAGATCAATAAACCGCTGCTGACGCGATCCACGCTTTTAGACGCCAGCAGCCACAAGGAACAACAGAGGCAAGGTTATCATCATGGCTACTACAGTAATCGCAACGATCACAGCAATCACTGGCACCGCTTACGCACGTAACGAAGACGGCGAAGTTCGACAATTGGCGGTTGGCGATCAGTTGATGGAAAACGAAGTCGTCGTCACGCCGGATGGCAGCTCTGTAGACTTGGCCATGGTCGATGGCAGCGAACTGTTGGTGGCCGATCAGGCTGAAACCTTGCTGACTCCCGACCTGATGGCTGATACAGCCGCTGAAACCGCGGATGCTGCGGTAGAGCTAGATTCAGTAGACGCGATTTTGCAAGCCCTAGAGGGTGATGGTGATTTAGAGCTTGAAGCAACCGCCGCCGGTCTTGGTGGAGGCGGTGAAGGTCAAGGTCACAGCTTTGTCGTGCTGGACCGAGTCATTGAAACTGAAACTACCCTAAGCTCTGAGTCCCTTGGTCTCGACGCTCTAGCCGACGCTGACGGTTCTACGCAGACCGAAGAAGACCTGCTTTTGCTGAACGATGTTGAAGCCGTCGCCCAAGGTGATGAAGAAGTTTTCTCTGAAGATGCAGTAGAGGCAGCGGGTGGTTTGATTACTGGCACGATTAATGTCATCGCCAACGATGTGGCCACTGCTGATATCGACGCGGTCACTGTAGTTGCTGAAACCGTGAATGTCGTCGGGCCTACTGGCGATATAGTAGGCGCCATCTCATTCACCCCTGAGGGTAACTATACCGTTGCCTTGAACGAACTCGGCCAAGCTGCTGTCAATGCGCTGCCTGAGGGTGATAGTTTGTCTATTGCGGGTGACTACCAGTTGGTAGACGGTACAGGCACCATAACGACGGCAAGTGTTACCGTTGTTGTAGAAGGTAATAACGATGCCGCTGTTGTATCAAGCGCAACACAAGTACTGACGGAAACTGATGCGGCCCTCAGCACCAGCGGCACACTCACCAGTAC